>CAJVWU010000005.1 GCA_913009755.1 uncultured Bacteroidia bacterium | reverse complement strand
TTTTTCAAGCAGAAGACGGCATACGAGATAAAGGAATGTGACTGGAGTTCAGACGTGTGCTCTTCCGATCTCTCTAACAGCTTCTCCGGCGAGACCGGCGGAGTTACTGCCTTGTTTTTAGTCTGTTCCTTCTCGTATTTACTGGTTGCTGCAACAGCCCGGCGTGCCCTTGTTCTCTTCGGCTTTTTTTGAACAAGTTTCAGCCGTAAAAACGACACCCCCTTCGGCAGGTTATTCGTCAACGACGCCAGAATAATACTTTTCGAGACCGGTTCGAGCAACTCTGCCGTGGTAAGAGCCGTCTTCCACATTGCGTTGCGCTTCGTCTGAAGCTGCTCGAACTGCTTTATAGATTCCTGCGCTCGAGCCATTTTCGCATCTACAACTTTTTCCTCAGCGCTTAACGCACGCTGGCGTATCTTGATAGTCATAAACGAACCAGCCAGCGCTGCCATCACCACCGCAAGTAACGCAAGATACATTAAGTTTGTTCTGCGAGATTCGTTACTTTGAATGTAGTCATCAGGCACAAAATTTACATCAGTCATTTTCTAACCTGCCTATTTGTCCCAGAGGCTAAGGCCAAACGCAGCGGCCCAGTTCCTTTGACATCCCCTTCTCTCTATTCGCAGACCATCCCGGTTGGCAGGGATTTCCACCGCTGCCAAACAATCCCCTACCTGGGCCAGCATCCCTAACCGCTCTGCTATTGCCGTGCACCTGTCTTTATCTACAGCACGTCCTGAAAGGAAAATCAGACGTTCTATCCGCGTCTTTCTGTACATCGAGCCAAAATGCTGCCTGCACGCAATCAATTCCGGCACCAGTCTTGTCATCATCTCATCGGCCCCGGGCAACTCTGAACAGCCTTTATCGTGCTCGGCAGAGCCATCATCAAGCTGCTTTGCTCCTATTGGTATAGAGCGAGCAAAAAGCAAATTCCTGTGGCGGCACATCACGATATTCGTACAGCTTGTCTCTATATCGAGCAGGCACACAGCCGCTTCAACATCGGTTTTACGCCTGCCGAAAAATCTGACATAGCTGTTTATCAGAGCTATTGGCCAGACGCCCATCGACTTGACCTGCAGATTAGCTTTTTCATATACAGCCAAATGCCTGTCAATTTTTTCCCGCTGGTTCGCTATCACTACAACGTTATTTTCCTCAGCAGGGATGTACTTCATTATCGCCTCATTAGATTCAAACGGCAGTTTCTTTTTTACTTTTGAAAAGATAGCGTCTTCCAGCTTACCATCACTTATCTTCGGCATTTTTATGTGGTCGATAAACACTTCGCTTGCCGGCATTTGTGCCACTATATTTCTGCCCCGAAATTTACCGTTAGCTGTCATCTCACGCATAGTCTTAATAGCCCACCTCTGCCAATCAGCACTGCCGGGTTTCACATCAGCCGGTCGGTTTTCACTGCCGCCGGCTATCAACAAATTAGTGTCCTTGCCCCTGCTGCCAAGCTGGACCAGCTTCAGCGCATCATATCCCATATCCACACCAATCGGGCATGTGTGGTTTCTCAGAAACCCAAACATATCAATTCCACCCATAAAAGCTGAATCGCAAATCGCAAATGGCGATAAGCGACTTGCGACAAGCGATAATCCCGAAGCTGCTCGACATAGGCCGCAACCTGGCTGATTCCAAGGGCTGCTTATACTGATTTATCGGGATATTATCGCCGGCTCTGAACGCATAGGGAGCCCAGTAAAATATAGATAATAAAACCCTGCTCCGCCAAATACGAAATATCGTACAGCGTAACCGTGAAGTGAGGAAAAACCTCGCTCTAAATGTATTGTGGAAGAAGAAAAAAGAAAAAGGGATTTTTTTTTTTCAAGCAGAAGACGGCATACGAGATAAAGGAATGTGACTGGAGTTCAGACGTGTGCTCTTCCGATCTCCAGACCGTCCGCAACCACATCCGGCACATTTATGAAAAATTGCAGGTTCACACCAAATCACAGGCCGTGGTCAAGGCCATTCGTGAAGGCCTCGCTTAACCCTGCACCAAATCATAGAGTTATGAAAAGAAGCAATTATTTTTCTGTAAACTGCAGACCGGGCAATCCATTCAGTTGAAAAGCTCGTCATTCAATAATCCCGGTCTGAATCCGGTCTTGTCATTAAGTTTATTGATTGAATTTCTTCTCTTTGTACTTTCCAGTCCATTGAATCCCCCCGGTTGAAAAAATGACACAAACGTGTCATTGTCCCGGATGCATTCACGAAGTAAATTTGTGTCAAATATTAACCACAGCAAATTTTATCTGTGAATTAAAATCAATTGTTATGAAAAATTTAAAAATCATCCTGGGTTTTCTGCTGATAATGATGATGACATTATTGGTAACAACCACCGGTTGCAAAAAAGACGATTCCAATAACCCCGGTGGGGGTGATAACCCGGGAGATACCGACAATGTCAGTTTCCTGGCTTATTATAAACCGGGAACGGAACAAGTGCTGGGATCTGAAAAATTAATCGCATTGTTAACAGTGAAAGACGGAGTAATCTCCTACTCATCCTATTTAAATGCTTATCCGCAAGACAACATGACTACAAACTGCGACATCAATAACAACATAATGGTGCTTGGGCTGAACGCAAAAGATTTTGAAAACAAAGGGGCTTACATGAACTTAAATGACGACAATGCCAATTATCTTCCCGTAGTTGAAGCAAGCGAGGAAAGTGATTTTGCTTATTTCCAGACCTCTACCGGAGATGTTGCCGACAACGGGATGATCATTTATTCCACGGCAACCGATGATAAATATTACGGTGATGAATACAAGCCCTATTTGTTGCGGTTCAATCCGTCTGACAATTCGTATGATGTGGCCATCAGCCCGAATTCTTTTATCGCGTCCCAGCCAGAGGTTGGAAACGACACGGAAGCGGGGTTGATTTCACGTACGCTGTTTGCCTCGCCTGACGGGAAATATGCTTACGGACAGGTTGCCGGATACGGCGTTGACGGCGGCGCCATCCATTGGGATTT
This sequence comes from uncultured Bacteroidia bacterium, assembly GCA_913009755.1. Classification (GTDB taxonomy): domain Bacteria; phylum Bacteroidota; class Bacteroidia; order Bacteroidales; family F082; genus JAADID01. Next base: position 83,143 of record CAJVWU010000005.1, on the reverse strand, counting down.
CAGCATTCTTTTCAAATACGATTTTGATCAGCAAAATTACACCCGGCTTGGCGGCCCCGATGACAATGATGTTACCATTGATGCCATGACTTCCGATCGCAGGTATATTATCTTTTCAAATCACAGTAAGAAAAAAGTACTTGATCTTCAAACGGGAAATATCAGCGCCAGTGATTTGAACACGGTGAATGTCAAGGAAAACAGTTGGGGGAAAAACGGATGCTGTGTGGGTGCCTCTACCGGTAATTTATATTACAAGGATTTTGTGAATAATAAAGAGACCCTTGTTTGTGAAACCGGTTACGGTTGGGCCTATAACGCGATGTTTTCTAAAAACGAAGACAAAATATTCTTCTGTAAAGAGGGTTCTAATGGTGTTAATTACCTGTTGGTGACCAGCGGAATTTCGGAAGGAAGCACTTACGATACCATCGGCTCTTTTCCTCATGAGTTTTATGATATGGTTATAATCAACTAACAAGCTCTACAGACAATTACTATGTTAAACGACAATTACGATTAAAGACTGCCCTGTGGGCAGTCTTTTTCTTATTCCTATCAAAAAAAATAAGAATCAGAAACTTAATGATATATGAAACGCACATAAAATTATAACCCTCAAAAACCAATTAATTCTGAAAAAGTCATTTTCTCTTTTTGTACTGTTGAGTTTATTCTCCATTACGGGAATTTATGCCCAACGCGGCAGTCTGTTACTGACTTTTAAGGCCACAGATTATTATTCGAATGTACCCTGCCGTTGGACAGTGTGCTTGTGGAAAACCCGGCCAGGAACTTCGACACGACCATCTATGGCGAGCCTTCGCAATTGCTGCTTACCTGGGTAACCGGCATTGATGAATTCACAAACACGGAAGGTTTTCAGGTGGCGCAAAATTATCCCAATCCGTTTTCCGGATCAACAAAGTACAATATCAAACTTTCCGCTGAAAAAGACGTCATGCTGACACTTACCAATGTTTGTAAGCGAAGTTGTTTAGCCATACTTTTTCAGAGGAGAATGCGACGATAATTTTCCGACAATGGCGGCCTTTTGGACATCAACAAAAAAACTGGGACAAAAAGCATGGTTAGGCTCTTTCTCTGATGATTACATGCATGATTATAATTTTAAGTCATGGAGGGCACCAGAGACAGGAGGTGAGAAGGGGCGATATTTGATACAATAGAAACAAAAAAGCGCCGAAATAAACCACGGCGCTTTTTTGTTGTAAAACGGTAAGTCCCTTTTTGAAAACTTATCCTATTTTTGCCGTTGCAATGTCATCAGGAAATCTCAAATCTCTTCTTTTGGGCTTAACGTTCACGTTTTTGATGCTATCGGCTTTGCCGGCCTTCAGCCAGATCAATTACGAACATTTTTTGTATGCGGGGCAGCGTGACCTTCACGAAGAAAAATACCTCGATGCCATCAACAAGTTCAACGTGGCCATCACGGCAAAAAAAGACGGGTTTGAGGCCTACTTTCTGCGGGGTATTGCCAAATTCAGCCTCGGCGATTACCAGGGTGCCATCAACGATTTCAGCAAAACCATTTCTATTCACCCTTTGTACGTCCGTGCTTACCTTTACAGGGGCATTTCCTACAACCGGGTTAACGATTATGCCCACGCCCTCAACGATTTTAAAAAAGCCCTCGAAATTGATCCGTTCAACCCTGATGTTTTTCAGGCTCGTGGCGACACGAAAATGGATATACGAGATTACAAAGGAGCCATTGATGATTACACTTCGGTCATCCGGCTGAAAGATGACATCCCCTCTGCCTGGCTGAACCGGGGCATCGCCTGGTATTTTTCAGGCAACAGCCTCAAAGCGCTCAATGATATCAACAAAGCCATTTACCTTGATTATTTCAATGACGAGGCCTGGACAAAAAGGGGAATGATCAGATACGAACTGGACAGCCTGCCACAGGCCCTTGAAGATTTCAATCATGCCATTTCACTGAATGCAAAGAATCCTTTCATCTATTTCCAACGGGCACTGACTTACCTTAAACTTGGCGACACAACAGCCACACTGAACGATTACAGCAAAGTGCTCTCCCTCGATCCGGATAATGCACTGACCTGGTATAACCGGGCACTGATCTATTCCATGCAGGAAAAATACGACAGCGCTCTCGCCAGTTATGCAAGAGTCATCAGCATTAACCCTTACAACGTATATACCTATTTTAACCGGGGTGTGTTGTATGCCCAAATGAAGAAATACAAAAAAGCCGAAGCAGATTTTACTAGGGCCATTGAAATCTTCCCTGACTATGCAGGTGCTTATGTCAATCGTTCGGCCGTCAGGCAAAGGCTCCATGACAAAAAAGGGGCCATGGAAGACCATGATGCCGCCATGAACATCATTGCACTGGCCAACAGCAAGAAAGGGAAATATGAGGCCATTTATAAACACTATGCCGATTCGGCTTACTTTAAACGCATCATTGAGTTTGAAGCGGACTTTGTTGCCGGTGATATGAAAAAGGGCCGTGTACAGTTTCAGCGGATACCTATCGAACCCAAACCGGATTTCTTGTTGGTGTATGCCTTTAGCCTGCCCGATTCGGTTTACGAAAAATACAAAAACTTTGAATACTTTGATGACGGTATTTCCCAGTTCAATGCAACCAACACACTCGGTGTCCGTTTTGTTTTTACAACCCTGAAATGGCCTGTTAAAAAGGAACAAGCATTAATCGAAATAAATAAGATAGACAGCACACTGGTGAGTTCCGGTGATACGGCCGGAGCATGGTTTATGAAAGGAATATTCAACAGTATGACAAAAAACTACAGCAAAGCCATAAACGATTACGATAAAACCATTAAAAAAGACCCGTCAATTTCTTATGCCTATTTAAACCGGGGAACAGCCAGGTTTGAGCTGGATGAATCCATTTATGCCCGGCAACAATATTCAGATGCCATCACCATCAGCAGGCGTTCTTTCGGCAAAAGCCAAAAGCCGGTCCTAAAGCCACCCACTTATGAAAAAGTTTTACAGGATTTCAACCGGGCGGCTGCCCTGAATCCCAACCTGCCATTTGTTTATTACAACCGGGCGAACGTAAAGATCATTTTGAAAAAATACCAACGGGCCATTGACGATTATTCTATGGCCATCAGGCTGGAGCCCAAAATGGCAGAAGCATACTACAACCGGGCATTAACACTCCTTTTTCTGAACGAAGAAAAACTGGCCTGTAAAGACCTGAGCAAGGCCGGCGAACTCGGCATCACCGAGGCCTATAATGTGATCAAACGGTATTGTCATTGAGAGTGGTGAGTTGTTGATGCCTGAATAGCGTTGACCGTTTCACCATTTCACCAATTCATCCGTTTCACCGATTCAAACAATTCAACCAATACCATCCCCTTCTGCTAATAATAATTCATGCCGAAATCTTCCATGTGCATAAAAAGCCCTGTTGACAGGCCGACAATAATAAAGACTACAGCCAGAATAATGCCGATCAAGGCGAGTACGCCGTAAATGGTAAAATACGTACTGAGGTTGTTTTGTGCCTTGATCAATAACTCTTTGTTGCCTGTAACGCGGGCCTGCTCCATGGCTGAGGCTACCTTCATCAGGAGCACGCCAAGCCAGATGGGAAGCCAGGCAACAAGTATCCCCACAAGGGTGAGGGCGGCAAACACACCATAAATAATCATCAAGATGCCGATGAGCTTAATCCATCCCTTGCTGCTGAATAAAGGCAGGCTTACTTCTTTGATGACGTTTGATTCGATGTTTTGATTCTGATTTTCATTTTCCATTGTGCTGGTTTTTATGAGTGAGTAAATAAAATATGTTCCGATAAAGTTGTAAAAAAATATGATGTATCCTGCAAAAAATGGTAAAAATTTAATTTCCGGATATATTAACATTTTCCGGTGTACAATTTATCATATTTATTTCGTTTAACTTATCCTTATTGATTTAGTTTTGCGTGATTGATTTGGGATATCAAATAAGAGCAGTACCAAAGCCATGTTAAGAAAAATAATTTTCAATAAATACTTTTATACCGGAACGGCATTCCTGATATGGATACTGTTTTTCGACCAGGATAATTTTGGAGAACAATACCGGTTAAGCCAAACATTGAACGACCTGCGAAACAAAGAAGAATATTACCAGGCGGAAATTGTCAAAAACAAACAAAAGATCAAACTGCTCGAAACCGACAGTGCTTACCTTGAAAAATTTGCCCGCGAAAAGTACTACATGAAAAAAGACAACGAGGAAGTGTTTGTCATCATCAATGAAAATAAAGAGGAATAATCCCGCTTACCCTTTTTTTGCATTCTTAAGTGTTGAAAATACTTTGTCCACATCGTTCTCATCCAGAATAATGGAAAACTCGTTTGTGGTTGACAATATTTCCGTAATGTTTATCCCTTCCCATGCAATCATTTTCAGGATGTAATAATAATATCCTGCTATTTCCGTGTTTTCATCAGGGAGGTATAAAGTAATACATGCCAGATCATAAACCCGGTTGATATGCCTTTCTTTCGACATGAACGAATCCAGTTCTTCGCTTGCCCACTGGTTCAGGATTATTGTCGTTTCAAAAACACCCTGCGAAAAAGTATAGAACAACCCTTTCTTTTTACTGAAAAGATCGGAGATGCTTGCCAGCCGTTCCGGAAGCATTTGCGAATTTTCATACGTGTGAACCGCAATATCGGATCTGACGATTATATTTGAAAGATTTCTGAGCAAATTACCGGAACGTATTTTGATGGTCGCCAGTTTTCCAGGCTGGTGACGTTGTATGGCCATCACGATTGCTCCTTTGGCAGCGGGCTTGCCTGTTTTTCGGACAACATTTGGTGTGATTTTCCTTGCAAGTGCCGTTATATTAATAAGCCCTTCGTCTATTGACTCTTCCAGATAAGGTTTGGATTTTAAAATCTCATCAACAGCCTCCTGTATGGTCATGGTTTTTATAAATATGTTACAAACATAACAAAATGTTTCAAATTAGTTATAAATGTTTTTATAATAAAATCAGGAAAGAATTTGTTTCATTTTTGCATAAAAATTCAGCGAAATGGAGATTTACAAATTCGGAGGAACGTCGGTCGGGGATGCGGAAAGTATCCGGCGTGTTTTTGACATAATAAACCATCCGGCAAAAAAGATTATTGTGCTTTCAGCCAACGGTAAAACAACGGACCTTCTTGCACGGATCATCGGGCACATTGATACCGGCGAAGAAAAAAAAGCGGAAAGCGTATTGTCGGAACTTACCGGTGATCTCGGGGATTTGATCGCTCATTTATTCAGCAGTGACAAAAGCAGGGGAGAGATGTTTTCGGCGCTTGATAATTTATCACGCCGCATATCCTCATTTTTCGGAAAGGGATTGACCGTTCAGACCGGTAACCTGTTAATTACACAGGGGGAACTGTTCAGCACGTTGCTTTTTTCACATTATCTGGAAGAAAGTGAGCTGGAGCACGAATTGATGTATGCCCCGGAAATTATTTTTCTTGACAGGAACGGACATCCTGACCTCATTTGCATCAGAAAAAACCTGGATGAGTTTTTAAACGCCCATCCGGACACAGGAACCATTATTACACAAGGGTTTATCTGTAGCGATCATGAAGGAAATATTGAGACCCTCGGGCGGGGAGGTAGCGATTTTACGGCTTCGTTACTCGGTGCGGCTGCCAATGCCGATGTGATACAAATCTGGTCGGATGTGGATGGCTTTTTAAACAATAACCTGGCTCAATCAATCATATCTTACATGACCTGCGTACAATGGGAAAAGTAAGCATTTCGTCCGGGCTTTCCCTTATTTGTGTGGTGGGAGACCATTTGTCGGAAAACCGCGGTAAAGTCAGGCAATTGTTTTCAGCTTTACAGGATATCCCTCTCAGGATGATTTCTTACGGAGCAGCCAAAAACAGCATTGCATTCCTTGTGGAGATGTCATTAAAGGCCGAAGCACTGGAAGCATTGAATTTATTATTAACAACTAACCTTGAAAGCAAAAAGCAATTATGCGCTGAAAGCCAACGTAAACGGTCCGGTACTGAAAATGATCCGGAACTACGGGCTGGGTGCGGATTGTGTCAGCGGAAATGAAATCAGGGAAGCGATAGCAAATGGTTTTCCGGCTGACGATATCGTGTTTGCGGGGGTGGGGAAAACGGATGATGAGATCAGGTATGCCCTGAAACAGAACATAAACTGCATTAATGTTGAATCCCTTCACGAATTAAAAGTGATTGATGTCCTGGCCCGGGGGTTGGGGATCCGGGCGCAGGTAGCTTTCCGGATCAATCCACATGTAGATGGCCAGACAAAGCCGGAGATTACAACAGGGATAAAAATTAACAAGTTCGGGATAAATATGGATGAAATACCGTTGGTGACAGGCTTGTTATCCCGGTTGTCAAATATCACTTTCAAAGGATTGCACTTTCACATCGGTTCGCAGATTACCGATTTGGAGGTATTCGTCGAACTGGCGCAGAAAGTCAATCATATACAGCAGATTTTTGTGGAAGCGGGTTTTACGCCGTCTCTTCTTAATCTCGGCGGCGGGCTGGGCATTGATTATTTAAATCCGGTTGGCAACCCCGTTCCCGATTATAAAAATTATTTCAGGGCATTTCTTGACAATCTCAACAGGTTACCCGGACAGGACCTGTATTTTGAACCGGGCCGGGCCGTGGTGGGGCAGTGTGGAAGTCTTATCAGTTCGGTATTGTTTTTGAAAAACAGTGGTTCGGTTAAGTATGCAATACTTGATGCCGGGATGAATAATTTCATCCGTCCTGCCCTTTACAATGCACATCATAAGATTCAAAATTTAACCGGCATCGGCAAAATGCACAAGTATCACATTGCCGGGCCGGTGTGTGAATCGTCCGATATTTTTAGTAAAAATGTTTTACTGCCCGAAATAAAAAGGGGAGACCTGATTGTAATCAGAAGCGCAGGCGCTTATGGTGAGGTGATGGCTTCGGGATATAATCTGCGTGAACCGGCACATTCCGTTTATTCTCATGATTTTGCCCGTGAAATTCCAAAGAAGGTAATGCTTTAATGCACTTTTTGGATTTCCTGAAATTATGGATGAACATCAATCACCGTGAGATTTCATACCAGGCATTAATCGGATAATTTCTTTACTTTTGGTTGTTTAACATTTTATCTTTTGAGACTCCGGCGATTTACAATCATTGCATTTTTGTTTTTCAGCATTTCTGCTATTGCCCAGCGTTTTGCGGTTAATGAAAATTGCCGGGAAGCGTATCAACATATTCTTGCCCTGGATTTTAACCGTGGCCGTGAAATCATTGCCAGTGAAAAATCGAAAAACCCGGATAACCTTTATACATTGTACCTTGAAAATTATATTGACTTCCTGAAAGTTTTCATCAGTGAAGATGAAGACCTGTTCGATAGCATCAACGACATCTCCAATGAAAGGTACGACCAGTTGGAAGAGTTAGCCAAAAGCGATCCTTACAGGAGTTACTTTCTTGGCAACATGAATCTTCAAAGGGCTGTTATACGGTTGAAGTTTCACAAATATTTTTATGCAGCCCTTGAGATCAACCGGGCATACCGGTTACTTACTGATAATAAAGAAAAGTTTCCCGGTTTTGTTCCCAACGACATAACGCTTGGTGTTTTGCATATCATGATTGGAATGGTCCCGGACAATTATCACTGGGTACTCCGTCTGATCAATATGAAAGGCAGTGTAAAACAAGGGCGGGAAGAACTCATGAATGCACTTCGTGTATCAGACAATGATCCGGATTACACATATTTAAAAAATGAAGTCCTTTTTTTTATGGGCTTTGTCGAACTGAACATCAAGCCCGGCAAACAGCAATTGGATACACTCTTTCAGCAAATAGAACTGGCCGATAGCAACAATCTGCTTCTTTCCTATCTGCAAATCAATATTTTGATGAAGACGGGCAGAAATAACGAAGCTTTATATCAATTCAAAAAAATTAACCGGATGACCGGTTATTACCCTTTTTATTATCTGGATTATCTGCAAGGGGAATGCCTTCTCAGAAAGATTAAAACCCGTCAGGCAGCAGTTTATTACACTGACTTTCTTGACCGGTTTACGGGCAAAAACTACATAAAAGATGCCTGGCGTAAAAAAGCATGGATTGCTTTGCTTAATGATGATGTGGCAAAATACAGGTATTATTTAGACAAAGTGGCCGAGACGGGCAATGATGATATTGGCCAGGACAGGGATGCGGAACGTGAAGCCGAAAGCGGTAAAACCCCAAATATTGATCTCATCAAAGCCCGTCTTTTGTTTGACGGCGGGTATTACCGGCAGGCAGACAGTGTGCTTTCGGCTATGCCCGTAAACGGATTGCCCGTGGAAGAGCAGGTTGAAAAAACATACCGGCAGGCACGCATTGCCGATGAATCAGGCGGGAAAGAGGCTGCCAAACATTTATACAACAAAACCATTGAGGAAGGGAAACACCTTACCCGTTATTTCGCAGGAAACTCTGCTTTGAAACTGGCTATGATCTATGAAGAAGAAGGTAATATCTCAAAAGCTAAGTATTATTATAACCTGTGCCTCGATATGGACTTTGATGAATATGAAGCCGGCATTCATGGCCAGGCCAAGGCAGGAGTGAAAAGGCTTTCGGATTGACTTCTCTGGTTTCAGGTTATCAATTTGAAATCAAAAATATTATTTATTGATGATATATTTGAAAGTAAGGGCAAATTGTTGGTTGAGAAATGAATTGTGCGCAGTATACGACTGTATGTCTTGAGTACTGTAAAAATAGTAGTCTTCATTTTGAGTGGCACGGGAATAGGAAAAATCAAGTTCAAATCCTTTGCCCCTGTAGCCTATGCCACCCGTAATATATTGTCGGGTACCGTCATTCAGGTTGTTTGCATAAGGGCTTCCGTATAAAGCATATCCGGCCCTGAGGCTGACCATTGCAATCCGCCATTCCGTTCCAATCCTGAAATTTGATGTGCATTTAAACGATGTGTCAATTCTAATATTTTCATTGGGGAAGTTAAAATCTCTGGCTTTCAACTTGGATTGAGTGTAGTTTACATATTCATATTCCCCCGTAATAAAACCTATTTCCCTGATTACGAAGGCCAGGCTTCCGATGAGCCTCATGGGTGTGGTCAGATGGTATTTGTATTCACCGTCAGGGGAAGGAATGTTTTTCTGCCAGTCAGGGCCCAAGTCTGCATAAGTAACAGTTGACCACGAATCTTTCATGCTGAAATAATAGGTGGGTGTATGAAAGGCAACGCCAATCCTTATCCAGTCAATCGGCCTGATGATGGCCCCGATCTTCAGGTTGATCCCCCAGCCCTGTGTTTTCAGGTCTTCGGTATAACTCCATGAATTAAAATAAGGGATCGTGTCTTTTATATCTGTTTCCGTATAAACCGATGTCCTGAAATAACGAAGGTACGGTAACCCCAGAGTAGCCCCCAGATAAAGTACATCGTTAAAATTGGCCCCGCCGGAAACCAGAAATTCGTTCGTTGACCCTTTGGTTAGAATTTGTTGGGTCTGAAGAAGCACACTTCCAGAATCTATAGGTATGTTATAAAGATCATTGTGTCCGGGAACGGTATCTAAAAGATAGGCATACCAAGCAGGACTCAAGTCGAAAGCGTATTTCCCGAACTGGTTATCCAATTCAGTATAGTTTACACCGTTTGCTTCCTCATTATATACATCAAGTTTGGAGTTCACGGCATTTGTTCCCTGCATCAACAGATTCCCGTTGTAATTGTTCAGACGGTTCATCCCAAATCCAATTTGCCAGTATTTCCAGCCTGATGCCCCCTGTCCCAGTTTTTTCGACAGCACATAACCAATGTTGCTCAGGTCAAAAATGGTTTTGGAACCGTTTGTCGGTGTCCCGTTATATTCGGAATTTACTTTTTGTACAAACACTTCGGGGGTAATGGAAAAATACCGGGAACGGTAAACGCCTATACCCCCGGGGTTGGTACTTAGCGATAAAAAGTCAGCACCTAAAGCACTAAAAGCACTTCCCGTTGCCGTGCTCCTCGCTGTTCCCTGCCAGTAAATTTGTGAATACCTCAGAGCATCCTCGGCATACTGGGCATGCAGTCCGGCACCAAGCATAAAAAGGACTGTTATCAAAAGGATTCTTTTCACAGCAACTAATTTAATAATCAAAATTCGTGTATTTTTTGATAAAAGGTTTCTTTTCTTAATAATTTTTTTCAGGACTGTTACAGGATTAAGGCGCTTATGGGTTTACAACATTTCACCCTTTGGCCACTTGACCAATTCCCCGATTTAACTGATTCCCCGGTTCAACCACCAACTTTATCGTTTGATGCCACCGCCCCCTCCGCGCGAAGTGGAGCCCGATGACCTGGACCCACCGGAACTTCTGGGTGTGCTCCTTCCTCCGCCTCCACCTCGGCTGAATGATGAACCGCCTGAACTACGCTTTGGCGAACTATAACTTCTGGAAGGCGAACTGGAACGCGATGGTGATGAATAGGACCTCGTAGGTGATGAATAGGATCGTGAAGGCCTGTAACTCCTTGTGGTAGTACCGGAATTAACATTACTCCTTGTACTGTTCGGTGAAGTCACTGATTTCGTCCTTGAATAAGGATTATAATTCCGGGTAGTTGACCGGGTCATCCGGTTCGTAGGACGAACATATTCCTGGCTCGACTGAGGTTTCTTCGACGGCAGGCTTTGATATGACTTCGGTTTCTGATACCTGGGCTCAGGTAAAGTTGTCCTTGATTTCGTAACCGGTTTTTCATATCGTTTTTGCGGCACAGCCTGTTTTGTGGTTTGCTGCCTGCTTTGTGGTTTGGCCAGTTTATCCTGTGCAACATTTTCCTTAACGGGACGTGTTGTATAATATTCGCTTTTCGGAGCACTGGTAACTACAGGGCGTGTAGTTGCCGGTTTGGCAATCTTTTGTGTCGTTCTGCCGGTTTCCAAAGTTCCTCCACCAGTGGCGTTAACGCTTGCAGGTGATGCCACAACCGTGCTTTTTCCGCCACCTGCATTTCCACTTTTATTACTGCCACTGCCAGGCCTTCCCGCAGGCCCATTCCCACGCGAACGCGGAACGGTTGTTCCTGCGGTAATTCCACCCCGTGGGCCGCTATAACCGGAAGGAAGTACATAATCGGGATAACCGCCGCCGCCGTAATAGCCACCACCACCGTAATAGCCACCGTAACCACCATAACCGCAATAACCACACGGATAATAAGGATACCCCATTCCGTAATATCCATTCATGTAACCGTTCATGTAACCGGCATTATATCCTGCCCAGTAACTACCACCGTAAGACGGCCATCCATAACCATAGCCCATTGAATATCCCCAGGGGCTTCCGTACCCAAAACCAAAGCTCATTGACCAGTTAGACATCCCAAAACCACTGCCCCCACCGCCATAATAACCGTCATAATAGTCAAAACCACTGCTTGTTCCTTCATCGCTGAAATGCTTTACCCTGCTGCTGTAATCATCATCGTAGTAATCATCAATATACTGATCATCATTATTTGAATCGGTTGCGTTAACAGTAGTTGCGATATCACCCTGAAGCTTTTGTCCGCCGGCATTGTTATCCACCTTTACATTGCCACTGGAATAAGTTTCGGCATTTTTTTGGAAATCATTCCAGTTATACTGTGAAGGGTTTTTTGCCTTTTTGGAATAATAAACCTCATCGTTCGGCAGGTTACTGACCGAAGAACAAGACGACAGGAAGAATACGATAAGCATGAACGCCAGCCATTGTAAATATTTTTTATTTGGTTTCATTTATATGATGTTTTGCACGTTACTTAACAATGTTTAATTTTGCAATCATTTAAAAAGTTACAAATACTATACCAAACATAAGAAATGGCCAAAGAAATCACATCAAGAAAAGAGAACTATTCACAGTGGTATAACGATATTGTGAACAAAGCCGGTCTTGCTGAAAATTCTTCCGTAAGAGGGTGCATGGTAATTAAACCTTATGGTTATGCTATCTGGGAGAAGATGCAATCGGCGCTCGATAAAATGTTTAAAGACACCGGGCATGAGAATGCCTATTTTCCACTCTTTATCCCGAAATCTTTTTTCAGTAAAGAAGCTTCCCATGTTGAAGGTTTTGCCAAAGAATGTGCCGTAGTTACCCATTATCGTTTAAAGACCAGTGAAGACGGAAAGGGTGTTATTGTGGATGAGGATGCAAAGCTTGAAGAAGAGCTGATCGTCAGGCCAACGTCCGAAGCCATTATCTGGGATACTTACCGAAACTGGATACAATCATACCGTGACCTGCCTTTACTGATCAATCAATGGGCCAACGTGGTAAGATGGGAAATGCGGACAAGGCTTTTTCTTCGCACGACTGAATTTCTTTGGCAGGAAGGACATACTGCCCACGAAACCAGGGAAGAAGCATTGAAAGAAGCAGAATTGATATTAAATATTTATGCTGACTTTGCAGAAAAATGGATGGCCATGCCGGTATTAAAAGGGTTGAAATCACCCAATGAAAGGTTCGCGGGGGCTGTGGAAACTTTTTGTATTGAAGCTTTAATGCAGGACGGGAAAGCGCTACAGGCGGGAACTTCACATTTCCTGGGCCAGAATTTTGCCAGGGCATTTGATGTTAAATATCTTACCCGGGAAAACAAGCTGGAATATGTCTGGGCTACTTCCTGGGGCGTTTCCACCCGGTTGGTGGGTGCGCTCATTATGGCCCATTCCGATGATAACGGTTTGGTACTGCCCCCAAAACTTGCCCCTATCCAGGTCGTTATTGTCCCCATTTACAAAAAAGAAGAACAGCTTGAGGCCATCAGCCAAAAAGCGCACGCTATCATGGAACAGCTAAAGGGAAGGAACATTTCGGTAAAATTTGATGACCGCGATACTTATAAACCGGGCTTTAAATTTGCCGAATGGGAAATGAAAGGGGTACCTGTCCGCCTGGTTATCGGCCCGCGTGACCTTGAAAACGGAACCGTTGAAGTTGCCCGTCGTGATACACTTGAAAAGGAAGTGTTGAAAATGGAAAATATTGATGAAAAGATTGAACATCTGCTTGAAAGGATACAAGACAATATTTTTCAGAAAGCATTTTCTTTCAGGGATGAAAACACTTTTTCGGTGGACACCTGGGATGAATTTAAGGACAAAATAGAAAAAGGCGGCTTTGTTTGGGCCCACTGGGACGGAACCTCCGAAACCGAACAAACGATAAAAGACGAAACCAAAGCCACCATCAGGCTCATTCCTTTACAACGTGACGGGGATACAGGAAAATGTATTTATTCGGGAAAACCTTCTGAAGGCCGTGTGGTGTTTGCCAAAGCGTATTAGGATATTTGATTTGGGATTTTTGATTTATTGGTCATTTGGATAATTGGCCACTGGTCATTAGACAAAGGAGATTTGAACATTAAACTCAAAATTCCAGGCCCCGGATTCCAAGACACTTACCAGTCTTTTTTCTCTTTTCTGATCACCTTATCAATCCTGAGAAAACTTTTCCAGTACCGTTCCTTGTTCATTTCTGACCAGTGGATGTAACCTGTCCGGTATTGATAAGTCTGAATCTGGCCAACGATCATTAGTAAAAAAACCAGGGTTGTAAGCCCTTTCCGATAAGAAAACAAAAACGAAATGATGTGCGGATGGGTAAAATCAAAGCCCTTCTTGCCATAAGAATAAACCCAAAAGCTGCCGGTCTGGATTTTGTAGAGCACAAATTGGATGACTGCCAAACCGAAAAAGATAATCAAAGCGATCAGGAATGCCGGCAAATGATCTTTCAGAAAAACAAATACCGGTTTGACGGTTTCCGGAAAAAGCGTAAAAAACCAAAAACAAAAAGATTGACAAAAGCAAAAGAATAGGCATGCGACATGGAAGGCTCATTCACCACATAATGAAATAAGTTAGTCCCGAAAACCGAGGCAAGGAGAATGAGGGTAATAATCTTGTCATTGATTTGAAAATCTTTTAAGATAAGAACCATAAGAACTAACCCGGCCAGGGCATAAAAAATGGTGGCCACCTGCACAAATATGAGATAAAATGCCGAGTAACCATCCGTGGGATAACCGGCAGTAAGGGTTACCAGATGAGCAACGGCAAAAAACGGAAGTTGTGCCAGGGCCGTCCCACAGAAGTATTTATCCGTCGTTCCGTTTTTAAGTTTTACCCGGTAATCGTAAGCCATGTTAGGCCGGCTTTTGTCAGCAGCCACCGAATCGAAGAAACCGAAAGAAAGATCATGATAAATAAACACTGCCGGAAGCCAGGCATAATAACCGGTTCCGTCATCTTTCAGGATTTTGTTCCACCGCTCCCTGCCCCAGTATTGGTTAGAGCCAGCCCAAACAAGGACAATGGCAATAAAAGCCAGGGTGATTTTAATGATATTTTTTCCTGAGGGATTTTTTCACTGTTCAACGATTATGCTGTTTAATTGCTTTATGGTTCGACTATAAATTTGTTCTAACAATTTCCACACCCTGAATTCAACAAACCTTCCCGTTCCCTAACGCACAAGGATTTGGGAGAGACACCCCTTCACCCCTTCACCCTTCCATTATTCCAGCTTTATCAGTTCGCCACTCCCAAGGCGTTTCAGGTCTATTTTTTCAGGATTAGCTGTATAATAAATGTTCCCGATATTATGGATGGTAACCGCCAGCACCTGTACAGCATGCAAATACATGTCGTTGCTGCTCCGGTTATCAGCATAAATCTGCATGGCTTCAAGGTCGCGGTTATCAATCCGGCCAAATCCGGCAGAGTAAACATAGCTCAAAACACATTTTCCCGAAATTTTAATATCCGCCGTACCATAATGAAGGTTGGTATGTATCTCGTTTACGTCCACCGTTAACGCGATTAACCCGGCTCCTTCATGCACTTCAATTTTCAGGTTGTCCAACCGTAACGTATCCTGATTTCTTACATCACCCACCGACCGGTATTCCAGGCTGTCAAGTCTTATAAAATCCAGGTAAACATTCACCAGTTTTTTATAGCTTCTCACCCAGTTGCAACTGTTGTTGTTGCCAATGAACAAAACGCTGTCCCTGACATCCGTATAAATTTTGTTCATCAGGTTACTTCCGGCTTCCACGATAAGCCCGTCGGTATCTGCCTGCCTTAAAAACAAATTCACGTTATCCTTTAAGACAACGGTATGAAATCCCCCGACCGGACGTTCAACTTTTATTATTTTCCCGGTACTCAGGAAGCAATCGGCAACTGATGCTTTTTGACAACCTTCGGTCCATAACAGTATCATTCCCGCAAAGAAAATTGCGGTGAGCCAGACAAAATGCCGGACGATATTGTGAGTGAACATTTTCAGGTTAATGTTTTATTTTTTGTTTGTAAACAAAGTTAAGCTGATATCCGATACCAAAACCAACATAATCGGCTTTGCCAAAATTAGTATTCAGTGCAATATTGGCAAAAAGGTTTTCAGTAAACAAATATTTCAATGTCAGGCGCTGATACATATCCCCTTCGCTCCTTTCTTTTCCGGCCAGATACATCCCGAAATTAAACATAAAAGAGATTTTGGAAAAAACAAGCTGATAGGCAAAACTAAGCCCCGGTTTCAGTACCTGGAAATTATTAACTGTCGTGTCGCCCCGCCAGTTTAACAGAAACTTGTCCGAAGCATCATAAGTCAGATCGAACCCGACACCGAATTTGCTTTTAAAAGAAACCTGCTTGAAAAGGTTTGAATATATGGCAACAACACCAAAGCTTTTCCCGAATTCCTGTGACATGTCTTTTATCCCCGTCGAAACGCCAATATCGAAATCCAGTGTTTTTTTTCCGTCAAATTCATAAGGCTCCAATTCGGGCAGCACTTTCTGCTTCAGGTGGGGATTTGGTCTTGACAGGTAAGCCGAAACACCAACGGTTGCAGTAATAAGGTTCAAACCGTAATTGGGGGTTTTCATTGAACCATTTGAAAAATGGGTAAGCCCGACCCCTCCCGAAAGCGTAAGTATATCACTTATGTGACGTCGATACTCAAAATAAAGGCTTCCTGCAATATTGATATGCGAACCGATGGCAAAATTTTTATAATTATCAATCCGCCGGTAATAATTGGTCAGATATCCCAGTCCGACACCCAACCTGAAATTGAAACTTTGTTTTTGATCCTGAACCAGGGGAAAATTGATAAACGGATAAACGGCTATTGCAGATCCAATCTCCTGAAAACCACCCAGCGGGGAATACCAGACGCTGATACCAATCAAAGGGTAACCATACATGGCTTCCCAGTGATATTTTCCCCAGGTTGCTTTTTCAATGCTGAACTCAAAAGCCGGAAAATGCGACTGAAACACATCCAGTTCAAGATGGTGGCTCATTAAAAAACCGTACTCGGTCTTAAACTCGGCCATCAGGTTATTTTTGCTTAACGGCTTTCGCTGCTGTGCACAGGCAGTCTGAAAAACTGTCAAAATAAAAAATAACCCGGCAAGATTCTTTATCCGGTATTTCCCTTTCAATGCTTCTTTATATCTTCGCGCAAAATTAGGAGAATCGGCGAAAGCTGATGATTATCTGAAAAGAATGAATAAAGAAAATAAAAACATGTCTTCAATGGAGGACAAATTAAAAGCCTTTGAACGGCTGCTGAAAATAATGGACGATCTGCGTGCGGGATGTCCGTGGGACAAAGAGCAAACACTCGATACCCTTCGCCACCTGACCCTTGAAGAAGTGTATGAGCTATCGGATGCTATCCTTGAAAAGGACATGAAAGAAATAAAAGAAGAACTGGGCGACCTGATGCTGCATCTTGTTTTTTATGCAAAAATCGGATCGGAAACCAATGATTTCGATATTAAAGATGTTTTGGAAACTATCTCTGAAAAGCTGATATACCGTCATCCGCACATTTATGGTGATGTTACGGTAAGTGGGGCAGAAGATGTTAAAAATAACTGGGAAAAGTTAAAACTGAAAGCAGGAAAAATTTCTGTGCTTGAAGGGGTACCCAAATCATTGCCTCCATTGATCAAAGCATACCGCATACAGGAAAAGGTGAAAGGTGTTGGTTTTGAGTGGGCTGAAATTCAACAGGTATGGGACAAAGTGATGGAAGAAATGCAGGAACTGAAAACTGAAGTGGAAACCGGTGGCGACAAAGACAAAACAGAAGATGAATTTGGTGACCTGTTGTTTGCCCTGGTGAATTATTCACGGTACGTGGGCATTAACCCCGAAGATGCGCTGGAACGGACAAACAAAAAATTTATCCGCCGGTTTCAGTACATCGAAACCGAATCGGCCAAAGACGGAAAAAAACTGGAAAATATGAGCCTGCAGGAGATGGATGAGTACTGGATTAAAGCCAAGGAACTGGAATGAATGATGATAACCCGCCGGGTAGCCTTTTTGAACATGAACCTTTTGTTATCCGCACAAACTATAATTAAAAATTTCCCGATGGGTTGAAAAGAGACGATGCCTCAGAACTGAACGAGGGTTGTTTGGGGCAGTTTATAGTATACAGCATCTCCAAACTCTTGATCCTCAACCAATCATAAATGTCAGTTTCCCCAATTTTTCAATCTCGTTGACAAATAACCTGGGTTCCACTTTCAGTTTACTTGTTTTCATCATCAGGCTTTTCCCGTTGTCGGGGTCATTGATCTTTACCGCTATTGAGCACCCCCCCTTGTTTTCGCGGATGATCCGTACAATATCTTCCACAAGTTGTTCATCCACATCGCCGGCACTGATATCCAGCGTAACGGTTTTAGTTAGTTTGCTCATGGCTTCGGCAAGGAGGAACATATCGTTTACCCGGACATCATAGTTCCCGGCTTGTTTGAAACGTTCCTCAACGGTAGCCACAACAAAAACATGATTTCCCGGTTCAAGCAGATGTTTCCTTTTCAGATAATCTTCGTTAAACATCATGATGGTGATGCTTCCGGTAAAATCTTCAACGGTAAAAAATCCGTAAGGGGAACCTTTTTTTGAAATTTTCTGCTTTGAGTCGGTGATCATTCCCGCAAACATGACCGGTTTTTTTTCATAGTTTTTCAAACTGCTTTTCAGGTCATTGATAGTCACATTGCAATATCTTTCCATCGTAATGTGGAAATCGTCCAGCGGATGGCCTGAAATATAAAATCCGGTCACTTCTTTTTCGAGACGGAGTTTTTGTATCAGCGACCAGGGTTCACACTGTGGAAGAGCAGGATCGTTTATTTCGAAAGCACCTTCCATGCCGCCAAACAAAGAAGTCTGCTGCGAATTTTCCCTGTCCTGGAAACCAACACCGTGCCTGATAACCGTCTCGATAAATTCGGGGCCACCTTCCTTCTCCTGGTGAAAATACTGGGCACGGTGTGTTCCGGGAAAACCATCAAATGCCCCTGCCTTGGCCAGTGCTTCAAAACTACGTTTGTTTACCGACCGCAGGTTTACCCGTTTGGCAAAATCAAAAATGTTTTTAAAAGCTCCGCCCTTATCCCTTTCCCCGATGATCTGCTCAACAGCCGCCCCCCCCACTCCTTTAATGGCAGCCAATCCGAAACGGATAACCCCGTCTTTGGTGACCGTAAAATCCAGGGCACTTTCGTTGACATCGGGTCCCATCACTTCAATTCCCAGATGGTTTGCCTCATTGATCAGTTGAGTGATCTTTTTGATATCGTTCAGGTTGCGACTCAGGTTGGCCGCCATAAACTCCGCCGGAAAATGAGCTTTCAGATAAGCGGTCTGATAAGAAAGATAAGCGTAACACGTGGCGTGAGATTTGTTAAAAGCATATTTTGCAAATTCTTCCCAGTCTTTCCATATCTTTTCAACCTTTTCCTTCGGCAAACCGTTATTGTCACAGCCCTCAAAAAATTTAACCTTCATCTTGGCCATTTCTGCAATCTTCTTTTTCCCCATGGCTTTACGAAGAGAATCGGATTCGCCACCGCTAAAGCCGGCCATTTTTCTCGACAAAAGCATCACCTGTTCCTGATAGACGGTAATCCCGTAAGTTTCCTTCAGGATTTCTTCCATGACGGGCAGATCATACGATATCTCTTCGAGGCCGTGTTTCCGTTTGATAAACTCGGGGATGTACTGCATAGGCCCCGGACGATATAGGGCGACCATGGCGATCAGGTCTTCAAAACGCGTAGGTTTCAGCTCTTTAAGATATTTCCGCATGCCATCCGACTCAAACTGAAACAGGGCAATGGTATCGCCGCGGCTGTACAGGTTATAAGTTTCTTTATCATCAAAAGGAATGGTTTCAATGTCAAGCTCAATTCCTCCTGAATGTTTAATGTTTTCAATCGTATCCTTTATGATGGAGAGGGTTTTCAACCCGAGGAAATCCATTTTGAGCAAACCGATGGGTTCGATAAAATTACCGTCATACTGCGTGGAAATATCCAAAACCGATTCTTTAACGGTTGCCAGGGGTACATAATTATAAAGGTCATCACGCCCGATAATGATGCCGCAGGCATGTGTTCCCACGTTACGGATTGAGCCTTCGAGCACGCGTGCATTTTTAATCACCGACGATACTTCAGGTTTACCCTTCTCCAGTTCATTTTTCAGTTCGGGCACTTCTTTCAGCGCCTGATCCAATGAAATGCCAGGCCTTTCAGGTATTAGTTTGGCAAGACGGTCGGCTTCCGAAAGCGGCAGTTTCTGCACACGGGCCACGTCCCTGATGGCCATTTTTGCAGCCATGGTCCCAAAAGTGATCAGGTGGGCAACACGCATTTTCCCGTATTTTTCCGAAACCCATTTCAGCAACCGGTTACGTCCGTCATCGTCAAAGTCAATATCAATATCAGGCATCGAAATACGGTCAGGGTTGAGGAAACGCTCAAAAAGCAAATCGTACTTTATGGGGTCAATATCCGTGATGTGAAGGCTATACGACACAACAGAACCGGCAGCGCTGCCCCTGCCCGGCCCTACCGATACCCCCATCTCCCTGGCCGCATTCAGGAAATCCCAAACGATAAGAAAATAATCTGGAAATCCCATCTTCTTGATGGTTTCCAGTTCAAAGTCAATGCGTTCTGTCAATTCGGGTGACAACTCGCCATAGCGTTCATTTGCCCCCTGAGAAGTAATGTGTTTTAAATATTCATCAGCATTGTTGAACTCATCCGGAATTTTAAATTCGGGCATGATGGGTTTATGGTCCAGCTTAAAAATCTCCACCTTGTCAGCCACTTCCTGTGTGTTGATGATGGCTTCGGGAATGTCGGCAAACAAGGTTTTCATTTCACCCTGCGTTTTAAACCATTCCTGTTGTGTGAAGCGGATGCGGCGGGGATTATCCAGATCGCTGGCCGTGCCAATACAGATCAGGCGGTCGTGGGCCGATGCATCTTCGGCGTTGATAAAATGAGCATCGTTGGTAGCCACCACTTTCACCTTATGCTTTGCTGAAAACTCAAGCATGGTTTGGATAACATAAACCTGGTCGTCGTAAACTTTTTTGTCCATTTCAGGGTTACCGGTTGGGTGGCGCTGGAGTTCCAGGTACAGGTCATCACCAAAAATGGATTTGTATTCCAACAGGGCTTCTTCCGCTTTTTCTTTTCCGGCATGAATGATCTTGTCAGGAATTTCACCACCCAGGCAGGCAGTTAATGCCATCAAACCTTCGCTGTGCTTTTTAAGCAATTCCTTATCAATTCTGGGCTTGTAATAAAACCCGTCAATCCATCCGAATGAAATGAGCTTCATCAGGTTTTTATAGCCGGTTTCATTTTTAGCCAGCAATACCAAATGCCATCCTGACCCGTCAATTTTAGACTCTTTACGGTACATGCTGCGCCGCGCGATATACACTTCAGAACCAATAATCGGTTTGATGCCGGCAGCGGTAGCTTCCTGATGAAAATTCTTTATCCCGAACATGTTGCCATGATCGGTGATAGCCACCGTATTCATCCCGTCGTTTTTGGCTTTTTTAATCATGGCCGGAATATCGGAAAGCCCGTCAAGGATTGAATACTGGGTGTGTACATGCAGATGCGTAAACACAACGTCATCAGGTATTCCTGTCTGTTGTTCAGCCGGTTTAACCTCTTTTTCAGTCTCCGTTTCTTTTGAATGATAGGGCTCAACGACCAGACCGATGGGCTGAAAAGGTTGCAGGTTGGCCTGTTGGAATTCGCTGACCATCTCCGGGCTGGTTTTCAACAGGCCGGCATCAATTATGCCAATCCTGACAAGTTCCAGAAAACACCGGGCTGTCGCCTGCACATCTGCGGATGCATTGTGTGCCGCATCAAAACTTTCACTAAACAATTTGCGGTGCAGTTCATTTAGTGTGGGCCATTTATATTTCCCGCCTCTTCCACCCGGCAAGGCACAAAAATCAGTTGATGCATTTTTTGTATCCACCGCATTTACATCGAACAGGGAGGTTTTCAGGTTTTTTCTGAGGTATTCGGCACCCAGTATGTTGATATCAAATTCGATGTTATGGCCGACAATGACCGACACATTTTGCAGTGCATTATTGAATTCCCGCAAAACAATCTCGAGGGGTTCACCCACTTCATAAGCATAACCGGTGGTAATGCCGTGTATTTTTTCAGCACCCCGCGGAATGACAAAATTATCGGGTTTCACGATAAAGTTTTTTGCATCCTGCAATTCCCCTTTTTCATCATGGATTTGCCAGGCCAGTTGAACCAGCCGTGGCCAGTTATCAGAATCGGAAAGCGGCGCATCATAATTTTTGGGCAATCCCGTAGTTTCGGTGTCAAATATCAGGAACATAAAATTTATTTTTCATCAATTTTTTAAATTCGTAACCTGAGAAGTTTTGTAGTGAAAAAATCATGTTGCAAAAGCCTTTCAAATAAAAAACCCCGGCATTACAATCCCCTTGATCGAATTTATATAATGCTGTGTTACTGCTATTTAAGACTTTCCGTAAGTTTTTCACAAAGATAACCAAACCAGTTGTACACCAGGATAGTGTTGATAACTTTAGTGCGCAAAAGCAAAGCGGCTGATTCACAAATTTTTCGTGAATAAAAACTTACATGGGGCGTGGATAAAAAAATGATGAAGATTTAACTTTCAAATTCGGAAAAAAGTCGGATATTTGCACCCCAATTTTAAAAACTAATTTATTCATTTAAAAAATTAATGTTTTATGCCAACCAAGATTAGATTACAACGGCATGGTAAAAAAGGGAAACCTTTTTTTCATATCGTTATTGCGGATGGTCGTGCACCACGTGACGGAAAGTTTATTGAGAAGATTGGCACTTACGACCCCATTCCGAACCCGGCTGAGATTAAACTGGAATTCGACAGAGCGTTGGATTGGTTGCAAAAAGGCGCCCAACCCACTGACACAGTCAAGGCAATTCTTTCTTACAAAGGTGTCCTTTACAAAAACCACCTGCTGAAGGGGGTTACAAAAGGCGCTTTATCCGAATCGGAAGCCGAAGCTAAATTTCAGACCTGGCTGAAAGGGAAAGAAGAGAAAATTGAAGCCAAACGCCAGGGCCTGACTGAAAAAGCCCGTGCCGAACGTAAAGAACGGCTTGAAACCGAAGAAAAAATTAAAGAAGCCCGTACTGCCGAACTGGCCAAACAACGGGCCTCAGAGGTGGCAGAGCAGGCCAGAGAGGCACGTGCTGCCGCTGCCGAAACAGAAGCCGAAACTGAAACGGAAACGGAAACGACGACCGAAAGTGTTGAAGAACCGGTTACCAAAGAAGCCATTGAAGAAGCAGTAGCCGGAGCTAAAGCTGAAGAAAAACCGGAAGCCAAAACTGAACCCGAAGCAGAAGAAAAGAAAGAAGAAGCTAAAGCAGAAGAAAAGGTCGAAAAAAAGAGCGAAGAAAAAGCTGAAGAGAAGGCTGAAGAAAAAGTTGAGGAAAAGAAAGAAGAAAAAACGGAAGTGAAGGCAGAAGAAAAACCCGTGGCCAAACCGGAAGAAAAGGGTGAACCCAAAGCAGAGGAAAAACCCGAAGCAAAAAAAGAAGAACAACCGGAAAAAGAGTAAGAATAATTCTTTTTCGAAACACATTAAAAAGGCCTGGCTGTTCGTCAGGCCTTTTTTAAAGTAATTTTGCACCATTCAACCCCATCTGCCATGGATCCGTTTGAAGATTATTTTTACCTCGGAAAAGTCATCCGCCTGCATGGTTACAACGGAATGGTATCTGTTTACTTCGACACCGACGATCCCCGTGAATATGAGGAACTGAAACTGATATACCTGAAAATCAACAAAGCGCCTGTCCCCTTTTTCATTAAATCACTCAGCTTGTTGAACAACAAAGCCATCATTCAGCTTGAAGATGTCACCACGCCTGACGAGGCCGAAAAACTAGTCCAAAAGGAGATTTACCTTCCGGCCTCCGAATTGCCCGAACTGACAGGAAACAAATTTTATTATCATGAAATCAAAGGTTTTAAGGTGTTTGACGAACAATTTGGCGAGATAGGCAGCATCAAACAGGTTCTTGAATATCCCAACCAGGCCCTCATGCAAGTGATCCACAAGAATCAGGAAGTACTGATTCCCGTTAGCAATGACATCATCAAACAGGTTGACCGTAATAAAAAAGAAATTCATATCCGGGCTCCGGAGGGGCTTATTAATATTTACCTTGAATAAAGTGAAAGCCATTGTTGAAAACAAACTGATTTGAAAAACACGGACACACGGAAATTCCATCTGAAGCCTTTCAGTTTATCCCATCATCAGTCAACGATGAAAGTGGGTACCGATGCCATTTTACTGGGATTGTGGGTGGAAACAGCAGAGGCTAAGAAAATATTGGATGTGGGTGCCGGTTGCGGAATCATCAGCCTTTTGTTGGCCTCACGTTGCAGTGCCCCGATTGATGCCGTTGAACTGGATGAGGAATCAGCCGGTGAAGCAAGCCGGAATTTTACCAACAGCCCGTTTTCTTACCGGATGAAAGTAATCCATGCCGATTTTAATATTTTTTCAACATCCTGCCCTGAAAAATATGACCTGATTGTATCGAACCCTCCGTTTTTTATTAACGACATGCCTTCCAATGATTTAAAACAAAGGCAGGCAAGGCATCATACCACGCTCAGTTACGATCAATTGCTCAAGGGGGGTGCGCATATTCTTTTTCCCGGCGGAAAACTGTGCGTGGTGCTGCCCTTCAGCAATCACCGTATTTTCATTGAACTGGCCGGAAATCACGGGATGTTCCCTCAACGGCAGCAACTCATTTTCCCTTTTCGCGGCAGCCAACCCAACCGGATTAACCTCTGCCTGGGGTTTCAAGACCCTGAAAAGATCATCACTGAAAAATTTATCATCCGTGAAGAAAACAAAATGTTCACCAAACAATACGTTGAATTATTAAAAGATTATTACATTGGCCTGAAATAAAATAAAATCAGCGAACAAATACATAAATCCATGAAAACGTTCACCACCCGACTGATCATTTTATTTATCATACTTTTTTCCCTTTCCTCCTGCCAACAGGAAAAGCAAAACCCGCTAAGGATAGCCATTACCAAAGAAAAGCCCTCCAAATATGTTCAAAATTATTCGGGCTGGCTCAAACGGTATGATCCCGGAATTGTCTGGCTGAACATGTACCCGATGGGTATTGATTCGGCATTGAAAGTATTGAACAGTTGTGACGGATTGCTGGTCACAGGAGGCGAAGACGTTTATCCCGGCCTTTATGGCAAAGCCGCTGACACAGCTCGCTGCGGCACAATTGACCGCTATCGCGACAGTCTGGAAATCGCCCTCATCAACAAGGGCATCGTGGATAAAATGCCTGTTTTCGGGATTTGCCGCGGATTGCAGATCATCAACATTGACCTCGGTGGAACTTTATACGTTGACATCCCCACCGATTTTGACACAACAGTTGTTCACCGTCAAAAAGACTGGCGAAATTGCTTTCACCCCGTTGTTCCCGAAAAAGGTACTCTGTTGTATCGCCTGACGGGAAAAGAGGGAGGCAACGTAGCCAGTAACCATCACCAGGGAATTGAAAAGAAAGGAAAGGATTTAACCGTTTCGGCCAGGTCGTATGACAGCCTCCCGGAAGCCATCGAATGGGCCGATATCAACAACCGCGGATTTCTGATGGCCGTCCAGTGGCACCCCGAACGGATGGATACTACCGATGCTTACTCCAAACCGCTGGCCAGGGAGTTTTTGGAGGAGGCGGAGGAGTATCGGGAAAAGTCTGGAATGAATTAATTCTCACATTAGATTTTTCGGAAATACAGAATCCGGTTTGTTGGTTTTGTTTTGTTCCAGGCCAACCACACGCCGGGGAGCCAGGAACTGCCAAGAAGAGGAAATCATTTGTTTGAATGTGAGCAATCATCGCTCCCCTGAATTTCATATCCTCCGCTTTTCCCGTCATACGAAATGGTCAAACTGCCGTTCGAGGTTGTTCCTGTCGCAGTGATGGAAATAGCATCGCCTGACAATGCCGGTACTTCTGCTGACCACGGTAAAGAAGGATTGGATATGGTTTTTTCCAGAGATCCAACTTTATAATTGAGTGTTGAGATGCTTCCATCGCCTGTTTTGGTGGCTTTGAAAAGAATGTCCATTGCAGCAGGAACTGTATCAGTTTTATCCAGATTGCATGTGGTACTTGTGTTCTTTTTACAGGCTGCAAAACCCAAAGTAAATGAAATAAAAATTGCTAAAACTATAAATTTTTTCATGGTTAAAGTGTTTGAATTGGCAATATCCAAGAGCTGCCGAACAGAGTAATCTGTAAAAATATTCTCAGCCGGCAGGCTAATTTATATCTTGCTATAAATGTAAACATAATTTCCGTAACTTTCCTTAAATCCGCACGAAGTTATTACCCCGCTGGAGCAAGTCATATGCGCTTGCATTGAGCACAGTTGACTTGAGACAGTTGGGCATTTTAAAAGTAATCATTCCGCCGGGTTAAAATTTTCCTTGCTTTTCTCTTCGTTGAAAACGTAAATCAGGCGGAGAGTGATCACATTATTGTATTGGTCACGTATCCATGTATCGCCGGTTGCCCGGTTTTCAAATTCGCGGGTACGGATTTTTAAAATCGTATATTGATAACGAAAATTTAATTTCAAAGCTTTCCATAACCGGATCCTGAAATCAGCAAGGATACTGATGTCGTTCTTGCTGTAGGTTCTGCTATTGAGTGTTGTGGTTTCCACCAGATTTCCATGCTCCCACTCTTTCACGCCAATCAGGCGTCCATAAGAGAAACCGGCTCCGAAGGAAACCCGCTCCCTGTCGGTAAACATCACCGTTACCGGAATTTCCACATAGTTCAGTTTCAGTTTGTATTCACCGGTCAGGATATTTCCCAGACTATCAACAGCATTATACTGGGGACGTTGGCGGGAACCTTTCTGGGTGTAAATCAGTTCCATGTTAACATCCCAACGTCCTTTTTTATCGAAAGGAATAAGCACACCGCCACCCACATTGAGCCCGAATTTATTAAAGCCGTAAACTTCATCGCCGTCAACCTGGGTCAGGTTCATGCCCAATAGGGCTTCACCTTTGATGATCTGGGCATGAAGCCCAAAGGGCATCACAGTCACAATTACGAATAGCGTTATATGGAAAAAGCGTTTGTGCATAATTTAATGGAACGCAAAAGTAAATCTTAAATTGCAAGTGTAAAATGATTTTCGGTTCAGGGTTCGGATATATTTTGTAAAATGATGTGTATGATGGAATTTACCTTTTACTGACAACTGAACAGGGAAGGCCGTTTAATACCAAAATGACGGATTATTTCATCCAGGAATTTTTTCCTGACGGTGATCAGTAACGGGTTTTTCATTTTATGCAAAAATAAACAAAGACTTTGGTTTGATGGCGGGCTTCTCTTCCAGGTACAATTTTCTCATCAATGTTCATATTTTTCAAGCCATTCATGAAACTTTTCCTGCTAAAAACAGTAAACTATACAACTAAAATGAAAAACTTTGGAATGATAACCATGAGACCCCTTCAAAATATCTTAAAATTTTTCTCTTTTTTAAAAATAAATTCAAATTCCCTTTTACCATGAAAAGAATTTTATTTTTTGTAATCAGTACCTTTTTTGCCCTCAGCCTCAGCGCACAAATGCCCGACCTGCCTGAAATCCTGGAGGAACAACTGATTCAGGAGCATTTTGACCTGACTTATAACGAACAGGTACAGGAACAGGAAAATACGGAGAATCAGTATTACCGTTACGTCCCGCGTGATGGAGGTACCGACACGCTTTTTGGTTACAAATGGGATACGGAATTTGAAGAATGGACCCTAAAATGCAGGATTGTAAAAACTATGAATGAGGATGAACAACCTGTAACCAAGTTGATCCAGATTTTAACTTTTGACAGTGTGTGGGTTGACGGATTGCATTATGATTATTCTTACAACGACAACAACAGCCTCACCGAAGTAGTGATCATGTACTGGAAACCCGATGCCATGATCTGGGAAAACTATTTCAGGATGCAGCGAACATACAACGATGATGACAAGCTGACGAGCATATCCACTCAGTGGTGGGCTGACGACACACAGCAATGGGCAGATTTCCAGAATAAATCTTTTGTTTATGATGGCGATTACCTAGCCGCCGATACCGTGAAAGTTTACATGGACTTTATGGGGGAATGGATGAACTTTTTCTATAATTCGTATGCTTACGATGATGCGGGGAAACGCATAAGCAAAACCAATTCTTTATGGCTGGCTTTTATGAACAACTGGAGCAAAAATTATCGTTTGCTTTATAACTATGACGACAGTGGAGAAGACATCGTCCAGGTTATTGGCCAGAGCTGGGATATGTTTGACCAGGCATGGAACGACAGAAACCATTACAATTATGCTTATGATGATGAGGGCGATATGGTTCAGTACATCTTTGAAAAGAAAAAGATGTACGACAGCCTTTGGGTACAAAAAGTAAAGATAGATTATACCTATGACGGACAGGGGAACATGTCGCAGTTTGTGTGGCAGTACAAACCCCATTTCGACACGGTATGGAACAATTTCAAACAAGTGTTTTTCAGTTACGACCAGAACGGGAACATGATTCAGCGCATTGAGCAGCGATGGGGTATGGACGCCTCCGATTGGGTTAATTTTTCCAAATGGGAAATGGCTATCGAATATCCGGCCATTACCGGGGTGATTGAAACAGATCAAAATAAAATTACCGCGACGTTTAAAAACCCTTACATGAATGGCGATGTGATTCATTTGAGCGGGGTAAGCAATAAGGGTGATTTCAAGCTGATGGTATTTGACCTTACGGGCAAGATGATAGAAAAGATCAATGTAAGCGGAAAAACATCGGCCGTCCTGAAAAATGAACTGAAGCCCGGCTTGTATCTGGTCATCCTCACCAACAACAAGGATTTTCATCTTACCCAAAAGATGGTGGTTTCGGATTAGGAACTGTTTTTCATTTTATCCCTGCGGGGATAAAACCCAAGTCTCAAAGGGACGACCGAAACCATCGTCCATTGATTTATCAATGGATAAAAAGCACCAAAACTGCCGTGGGCAGGCCATCCTGTTGCCAAGGTCATTACAAACGACACCAGTTATAATATATCAACCCTCTGTGATTTATACCCCATCATCAATTTCCATTAATCATCAACCATTTTCCATTGACCATTATCTATTCATCACTCTCCATCTTCCGCAAACCTTTTTTAATACTTTCGGAAAGGAAGGGCTCATCCAGCGCTTTTTGGCGAAGGGATTCATTGTGTTTGTTGACTGAAAACAGGGAGTAAACCCCGTTCACACTGATTCCGTTTTCACGGTGTTCTGCCGGGAGCAACTTGTCGTTTACCGCAACAAACCCTTCCCTGAGCACGCGGACATATAATCCGGGGGAATGATACTCCTGGAAATATTTCACCATTCGTGGTGTACCGAACCGGATTCCCAGCTTAAAACAGGGAATGCGCGGTTGTGAAACCTGCACAAGGGCTTCCCCGATTTCAAAAATGTCGCCGATATTTATCCTGGATTCATCCAGGTTCTCCACGGTCAGGTTTTCACCAAACATGCCCCATGTCCAGGTCAGCCCGGGGAAACGTTCCTGCCAGTAAGGATAATGGTTTGAGGAAAACAGATAGCAGGCTTTATTTTCTCCGCCGTGAACTTTCAGGTCGGCCACATGGTCATGGGTCACCCCTGTTTTGCCAAGAAATACCGGCCCGGACACGGGCAACTTATAGATGCCCGTACGGATGGGTTTTCCGCGCCAACTCACTGCTGTTATTTCCCCGGTATTTGTTGAAATGATATGCATGGCTCATTTAACTTTTTCCATTTTTTCAAGAAAAGGCAGAACTTGTTTTGCCGAAAGGTGTTTGGCGATGATCTTCCGGTCTTTGTCCAGGATGAAAATGGCCGGGGTGCCGTGGATATCGTACAGGTCATGAAAATCCTGCGTAACACTCCGGGTACCGTTCACATTAACCCAGTCCATCTTTCTTTCCTTAATGGTTTTTTTCCATTGTTCCAGGTTGCTGTTTACGTTGATGGCAAATATTTCAAAATCAATGTCCCGTTGTGCGTATATCTTTTTCAATTCGACGATCTCCTTTTTACAGACGCCGCAATCGTAATCCCAGAACAAGAGAACGATATATTTGTTTTTCAGGTTGAGAAAAGAGGTATAAGTGCCGGCCGTATCCATCACGATGAGGTTGGGCGCCGGTTTCCCCAAAAGCAGCGGCCTGATAGCATCCGCCCGTTTTTTAACCTGCTCAATAACCGATGGGGTTGTATTGGTGATATTTTGGCTGATAAAATACTGATCGGCAATATGAACAAACACTTTGTCGAAACCCATATATTTGGGTTCCTGGTATTTGGATATAAAATGCCACACCATCCAGGTTGTGGTTACCCTGTCGGGGCGGGCTTTTCCGATTAAATAATCCACGGCAACGATGGCCGAATCGGGATGCACAAAAACAAAGTGATCAAAATAGTCGTTTACTTTGTTTGAATAAAGCGGGGTCCTCAACAAGCGATCATCACTCAGATTGAAGTCATCAAAATAATGGTTTTTAACATAATGATAAACGGCGGAACTGTCGGCAGACTGTTTCACCGAATCGGGAACCGTTACCTCGCGCATGGCATTGAAAAGGGTTGCTACAAAAAGTTCCGGTTTGTTTTTTATAGTATTCAGTTTGTAGTTGCCAACAAGGCGGTTAATGGAATCAATCTGATTTTTAAGTATGCCATAAGATGCTGATCCGGGATTTACTTTTTGAAGTGATTCCTGTAAATCATGGATTTTGAGATACTCTTTTTCGTTGAAATGCATGTAATTAAAAAATACCTTATTGTCGGGAGACCCTTTTACTCTGATATCATTCAAATAGTTTGACGTATCAGTTGAGATGCTGAAATCCTGGAATTTGTCAATGATAAACTCAAACAGTTTGCTTTTTCCCTGGCTGACGGCCATGTAAATCCCGCCGGGGAGTTTTTTCTTTCCCGTAAATACAAATGTTCCCGGTTTTTGTGCATAAGCCGTGTCAACCAAAACAATTTTGTCACCATAATATGAGGTCAGCAAAAGGGCACTATCCGGATATCCCGAAATGCGGATGCGGATTTTATAGCCGTCACCTGCAAAAACATGAGCAGCAGCCAGGAAGAATAAAATAACAGCCAGGATTCTTTTTATCATGGATATTAATATTTAAGCAAAATCATTTATTAACAGATTAGAATGGTGAAGTCTGGAGTTTTGAGTCTGGGGTTCTTAGGTCACGGTTTTTTTGAGTTTTCAGTTCATATTCTTGAGTTTTCAGTGTGGGGTTCTTCACAGTTCTGAGCACCCCTATCCCCAATTTCCCTTATACACACCACAGAGTGATTCTAATTTCATCACATCCCAAATCCAATGTTAGCAAATCTAAAGAAGAAAGACACAAAGGAAATGAAAAAATTGTTAAACTTGAGTTTTCAAATTCGGATATGTTGAACGCTAAATTTTTCTTCTTTTATTTCACGCTGTCATTGTTGGTTTTGCAGCCGGCACTTCCACAACCCGGCACAACGAATGGGAACGGTTCTTTACGGGTTGCTTTTTACAATGTGGAAAATTTCTTTGACCCTTTTCCTGACACCACCATCAATTACAATGAATTCACACCGGAAGGTCAGCGGCACTGGTCTTACGAACGGTACAAAACAAAACGGCAGCACATTTTTAAAGTGATTGTCGCCCTGGGGGAGTGGGAGCCGGTAGCCGTCATGGGTTTTGCCGAAATTGAGAACCGCCGGGTGCTGGACGATCTGATCCGTAAAACCCCGTTGAAAAATGACCATTATCGCATTGTTCATTTTGAATCATACGACCACCGTGGTATTGACGTGGGGGCCATCTATCTTCCCGACAGGCTGACATTGTTATATGCCCGGCCCATTCACCTGAAAAAGAAAAATGATTCCATCATGAGGACCCGTGACATACTTTATATGAAGTTTCTGGTTGATGGTGACACCCTCCATATTTTTTTCAACCACTGGCCATCAAGGTATGGCGGCCTGATGGAAACCCGGCCTTTGAGGCACTTGGCAGCCATCGTGCTTAAGTCGGCTTGTGATTCTGTTTGTCGTGTTACCCCTCGTCCCAACATCCTGATCATGGGTGACTTTAACGATGACCCCGAAGATGAAAGCATCCGCTACCTGACCGCCGGCACTTCGCGCTGTGCACTCGTAACCCTTATCCCCGTACCGAAGTATAATAAAGCCAGGGGCACACTGAAATACGGTTCGCAATGGAATATATTTGACCAGGCCATCGTTTCGCAGCCTTTACTGAAAAAAACCAATAAACTGGGAATTGTCAACAACAAAGCCCACGTATTTGACGCCGGATTTTTACTTGAAAAAGATGAAAAAAACCTGGGAATTAAATTGAACAGGACTTATTCGGGTTTTAAATATATCGGGGGTTATAGTGATCATTTACCGGTTTATATAGACATTTACAGCCCAAACCAAAAATGAAAAACCGGCTTAAAATATTATTGATTATTTTATTTTCGCTGTTGGCATTATCCTTTGCAAGCTGGCTTTTTCGCGGTGATTTGATTGGATATTTTCTAAGCAACCTGGTCCACAAACAGTCGGAAGGAAAAGCCCGCCTGACCATCGGAAAGGTAAACCTCAATTTATTGGAAGGCGATATTCTGCTTGAAAAGCCGGTCTTTACTTTCGACAGTATTTTTATTGATAAAGAAAACAGGTACAAGTTAAACCGGATCGCTTTTGACACCATTGCCCTCAAAGATGTATCCCTTTTTCAATTGATACGATATAAAAAATTCAGAGCACGTCAACTGCTAATCGAAAAACCGGCCATCCGGTTTGAAGGCGGGCTGCTAAACGGAAAAAATCTGTTTAAGCCCGATTCGCTAATGGCCTTATTGACAAAACACCATGTTAACAAAACATCTGCCGATGTACGGATAAACCTGGTCTCAATTCATTATGGATCAGTAAGCCTGAAACCCGGCACGGCCAACGGATCTCCGGTTAACCTGGTTAATTTTACCATCGAAATGTATAATCTAAACACTTCGCCGACCCCTGAAATTGCAAAGAAACAGATCCTTTTTTCAAATGATGTTTTGTTTGAAATAAACAATTTCCATAAAATGTTACTGCCGGGTTATACTGTCAGCCTGGACAGGGCCATATTTAGCATTAAAAAAAAGAAAGTGATTATTGATAATTTATTGATCTCCCCCCAGTGGCACGGTGGAAAAAATAAAAGCAGGGTCAGCCTGAAAGCCGGCAAAATTTTGCTCAGCGGACTGGACCTTGCAAAAGCGGAAAAGTTAAGCGGCCTGAATTTGAATTCGGTTATGATCGCTGACGGGTATGTTGCTTATTACCTCCCGGGTAAGATGAAACCGAAAAGTGATACCCTTTCCAAACACAAAATCAGTGAGTTAAAGAAAATATTTAAGCGGTTTGAACTGGACAGTTTTAACCTGAAACGGATTAGCTTTTACAATGTGAGAAACCAGGATGATACCATTACCGAAGTCAACAATATTCATTTGATGATCAGGGGTGTTATGATTGACTCTTCTGTCCTGGCTGACCCGATGAAAATGCTTAACGGCAAACAGATAATGCTCAGTACCGATAATTCGCGGTTTTATGTTCCCGAAAAAAATCTAACGGTTGCTTTTCATGATTGCAATTATTCGTCTTTAACAGGAAAACTTGTTATCAACGACCTGAACCTGACCGGTGACACGGCAACATCACCGGCGGTGACGGATATTCATTTTGACAAATTATCCCTGGGCAGGTTTGATGCAGCTTTGCTGAATGCCGGCCACCCAATGTCAATTACAGTTTCGGCCATCAACCCCCGTTTTAATATTGACCTTGATAACCCGATGTTCAAATCCCGTGACGGCGGAAATAAATTTTCACTGAACCATTATTTTCATCTTAAAGAAATCATGGTTCAGGATGCTTCCGGAAAAATATACCGGGCCGGCCGTTTTGGCCTGGATGTTTCGGGATTGAATTTTACCTGTATCAACCTGGGCCTGCCTTCATATAGTTCACGGGGTCTGGTGATAGGCAAACCCACATTGGATATGGTAAACCTGAAAGGGTATCTCGGCAATAAGGGGAATTCATTTCATACGGGAAACATCCGTTACCGCAAGAAGGTTTTAACCGTCAGGAATGTGAAAGGGATCCTGGCCGGCAAAGGGAAAACGGAAAACAACCGCTATGGTTTCGATTATGCTGAATTGAAGGGCTTCGATCCTATGAATGCCCTCAATGGGAACGGGGTGAAAGTGGATACATTTCAGGTTGAAAACCCCGTCTTTCAGGGAACCATAACACTGAAAGGTGAAAGAACGAACGATTCCGGGAATTTTGCGTTTGACCTGCCTTTTGCACTTGACATAGCCTATCTTGGCTTGTCGGACGCAGACATTAAACTGACCTTAACGGATTCGTCCCAAAGGCCGGTTGAGATTAATACAAGGTTGAATACACAATTGCAAAATGTAAACCCCGGCAAGCGCCTGGATGCTTCCATTGTTGATAAACTGAAAGGGTCTGTTGAGTTTTCAAACCTGAACATGGGCATCAAAGATCACCTGACACGGGTTAAACACGTCGGGTTCAATTTGTCTGACCGTTCCCTGGATTTGCAAAACCTGAATATTTCTTTTCAGGCCGGAAACGGAGCTGATTCATCTTTCAGGATTGAACACCTCAACCTGGCCAAACTGGACGTTAAGGAGATAGATTACCCGTTGTTGATACAGGACGACAGCATTGTGTTCGGAAATTTGCTGGTTGAAAATTTGCAATCGGATGTTGTGATAAAACCAAAAAAGCAGCCAAGTCAAAACAACAATACGTCTTCTTTGAACGGCATAAAAAAATTATTTGACATTGTTTACGATAGCATCCGGTTCAAAAATATCTTTATCAATATTTCTCAACTTGGCGATTCGGCCAGTTCTTTATTTCAGCTTGTCAACTTCAACCTGGCCCGTTTTAACGGGAAACCGGCTGATAAAAATTTATTCGACAATATTGAATTGTCATTTGACAGCATCACCTGGTCGGATACACTGAACAATACTTTCCTCGCTATCGGTCAGGCCAGGAATAATCCGGAAGAACGCAACCTGACCATTGAAAATTTAAAGACAGGGGATTTGTTTAGAAAACGGGACAACATAAGAATTTACGATTCCGCCGACTTTTACCTAAACAGTAAACGTGTGGTTTTTTCAGGTATTTACCTTGAGGAAGCAATTCCCACGAAATTAAAGGTGGATAAACTGACATTCAGCCATCTGGACTTATTACTCCATCAAATAAACACAAAAAAGAAAAAAACAAGCTTCAACATTGATATGGCCATCATCATGAATTACGCCGACCTGATGACCAGTCTGAAAGTTGACACGACGCTGCTGGATGATGTTTCCCTGCATTTTCATTCAAATGGCGATTCCACAACCCGGTCCGTCAACATCAATAATATAGCCCTTAAAGTCAGTGGGATAAATATTGATACAACGATGGTTTCAAAAGGTTTCCCTAAAATAATTAAAAACATGAGCATTGATTTACGGGGCAAGTCTTATATTACAGGCGACAGTTTATACGAGATTCAATCGGGTTTGATCCGTTATGATTTTCCCCGGAAATCCATCACTGTTGATTCGTTTTATGTGATGCCGAGGTATTCCGAAAAAACATTTTTTCAAAAAGCCGTTTACCAGACCGACCGCGTAAAAGTATTTGGCAAAAGGCTGGAGGCCATGGATTTTGACTTTGATGATTTTTTAAACACTGAGCACATTCATTTTGGCCGTTTAATGGTTGACCAGGTTGACCTTCGGATGTTCCGCAATATGAAATATCCGCTTAAACCGGGAATCTATAAAAAGATGCCTCAGGATATCCTGCGAAGCCTCAACCGAAAAATAACCATTGATACGGTTGATATCAGGGATTCTTATCTTCTTTACGGTGAATATTCAAAAAAGTCAGTTAAACCGGGAATGGCCTTTTTTGATCATTTTAATGTCATGGCATATAACCTCAGTAATAATTATTCATCTATACCCGACACTACAAATCTGAAAATACTGCTCAGCACACGGGTGATGGGTGACGCCCGTATGGATGCTGAAATTTTATTTCCCCTTTTTAGTACTAATGACGATTTCAGCATGTCTGTAAAATCGGAAACCATTGATATGACCAGATTGAACGGATTAACGGAAAACATCCTCGGCATCTCCATTTTGCGGGGTAAGGGAAAAATAGCTTCCGCATTTATTTCGGGCAACAATATTGAGTCAGGTGGCATGCTGTTGTTCAGGTATAAAAAGCTCAAGCTGAGGATGTATGATGTCAGAAAATCACAGGTGAGTTCAAAGTTCTTTTCCCCGGTCTTCAATTTTCTGATCAACGATTTGGTTCTCCGCTCCAACAACCCCAGGTTTGCCCGTCCGCCGAAAAAAGGTGTTGTTTATTTTAAAAGGGAGACCCAAAGGTCGGTTGCCAATTACCTCTGGAAAAGCCTTCTTAGCGGGATGCTTTCCACAATGGGCATCAACACCAAAGGGCAACGGCAAGAGAAAAAAAGCATGAAAAAAGTTCAAAATAAGTAAAATGTGTTTTTTCACTCCCTGATGATGGTCATGTTATCGATGCATTTTTTCCAATAATCAGCTATTACAATGTAATTTAATACATTTGCTGTTTCTTAAGTCAATAATTAAAATAATGTCAAGGCCGGATACTTCAAAACAAAAGTGGATTGAAAAAGGTTACGGGCATTTTGCTTTGTATGGACCGGAGAACCTAAGCATAAACAAGATCAGTAAAGAGATAGGGTCACCCAGGGCATCTTTTTATCATCACTTTGGTGACATGGAGGTTTTCATCGAAGAGTTGCTGGATAAACACTGGGTGATAAGTCAGCAGTTTTGCTCCACAGGTGCCGTGAAATGCAAAAATCTTTTTCCTGACCTGTATCTGTTCATAGAGAAATATCCCATTCCATTGCAATTCAACAGACAGTTATTTTTGAACAGGATTGATCCGGCTTTCAATTACCTGTTTCTGAAAACATACAATGCTTCTGCCAGGGCATTTGTCCTGAAATTATTTTCCAGACAATTCGGTCTGCACCATAATGATGAGGATACCTTTAATTTGTGGTTAACCGTTGGGGAAACGTGGTACTCAAGGTTGGACCCCGACAACCTGTCATCTGAAAAAATGCAAAAACTGGCACAAGATATTATGGATTCGGTAATGAAATTTATCTCCTCAGGTTTATACTCCAGGATAAAATCAACGTTTTAATCCATTTCTATACAAGGGTGTATAAAATCCCGGTGTTCTCTGTTGTAGCTTTGCTACATTAAACGGACTTACGATAAAAACCATTTCTTTCCTTAAACAGAAAGTATGGGTTTTATCTGACAACCGATTATACAGTTGTAATGGATGATTGTCTTCTGAATAAAGCTTACACAGAATTTGCAAATAAAGGCGATAAAGGAACCGTTCCGTTTATCGGTGAAAACGATTCTTTGATGAATTTCAGAAATGCGCTTCTGGCACTTCATATTGACAAGGTTGACCTTATTTTATCACGAATAAAAAACCAAACAGCAACTTATAACGAGCTGTTTGACTTGCTGGCCGGGTATCCTGATGAATTAAAATTCTGCAAGCAGTTATCTGTGGCCGGGGAAGAACCGGAAATGAAGCTGGTTCATTTACAATGCATCAGCATTTTCAAACCCGTTGTGTTCCCCTTATTAAAAAGTCATTTTAAGTTCACTGATAATCAGGAACACCTTGCTTCAATATGGCTGACATTTGTTGAATCATGGCAGTCGGGATTAGATGTAAATAATCTTACTT
This sequence comes from uncultured Bacteroidia bacterium, assembly GCA_913009755.1. GTDB lineage: Bacteria > Bacteroidota > Bacteroidia > Bacteroidales > F082 > JAADID01. The sequence goes on along the minus strand of CAJVWU010000005.1, from coordinate 45,584 downwards.
CCAAACACATGAAACGTGTTTCAGAAGAAACAGGAGAAATCATAATTAAACTCAATCAACATTATGATATATAACGAGTACTGATATAGCGATGTGGTTTCCGGAAGAATGAAGCGGTCTGCCACAGTTGCCATCTTACACGGTAACACCGGCTTTATGACTGATTTAGAAGCAGCTAAAGACGGGATAAAAAAATTACAATAAGAATAAATTATTAATTTAAAATGCAAAACAATGAAAAAAGTATCAGTCAGCACATTGGTTTTATTGCTGTTTATCGTTACAGCTTGTGGAAATTCCACTAAAAAAGAAACTTCTGACAAAAACACAATTCCTGACAGTACGGTTATTGAAATTGCAACAAAAGCTTACGTCTTTGGATACCCGATGATTTTGATGGATTACACCAAAAAAATCTCTACAAACGTTAAAAAGCCAACATCGGTTTATGCTCCTGTAAATCAGACAGGTCATTTCAGACAGTTTCCTGACGATAAATTTACCGCGATTGTAAAACCCAATGTAGATACTTATTATTCGAATGTTTGGTTTGATTTAAAAGCAGAGCCTGTGGTATTAAGTGTTCCTGCATCCAAAAGATATTATCTGTTGCCTCTGTATGATGCTTACTCCAATGTCTTTTTTGTCCCGGGACCAAGAACAACAGGAACCGGTGCACATACATTTTTAATTACAGGTCCTTTTTGGAAAGGAAAAGTTCCTAAAGGAATGACTCAGGTTAAATCACCAACAAATATCGTCTGGATGATTGGCAGAACCCAGGTCAATAGCGCAAGAGATGGTGCTACAATAGTAGCAAAATTTCAAGATGGAATGAAAGTAGATCTTTTAAGTAAATATGGGAAAAAGTATGAGCCGGTAATAGGTACCGTTTCTGAAGAAAACAAAAAAATTGTACCGGTAGAGGATACCCGAGCTTTAACTACTGAAGAATACTTTAACAAACTTGCTCAATTAATGGCTACCAACCCGCCTGCAAAGGCTGATTCTTCCATAGTTAAAGAAATGAAATCAATAGGAATTATTGCAGGGCAGACATTTTCGATGAAAAGATTTTCGCCCGAACTAATAAAAAAACTAAATGCTATTCCTGAGCAAGAGCATCAAAAATGGATAGCCATTTCCACAGGAAAAGTAGATGCAGGACTAAAGGTTGTGAATGGATGGTTGCTTATGACAGAAGGGATGGGCAATTATGGAATAAATTATGAATTTAGGGCCTTGATTGCATTCATAGGCCTTGGAGCCAATTTAGCCGCAGATGCCGTTTATCCGACTACGTCAATGGATAGTGACGGTAACCCCATAAATGGTAAAAACAAATATGTTCTCCATTTCGATAAAGATCAATTGCCTCCGGTAAAAGCATTTTGGTCACTCACGGCCTATAACAGCAAAGATTTTTTAATAGCAAACCCGCTCAACAGATTTGCACTGGGCGACAGAGATGATCTTAAATATAATAAAGACGGCTCATTGGATATTTATATCCAAAGTACTAATCCGGGAGGAGATAAAACTTCCGATTGGTTACCATCAACAAAAGAAGGATTAACCAACCTGACATTAAGGTTATACTGGCCTGAAAAGAGCGTTTTAGACGGAGCATGGATAGTTCCCCCCGTTAAAAAAGTAAAATAGCATGTTAATGATGGCCGGGCAAGGTTCAGAAAGACAATAACGATCACCCGGAATAAAATTACTGTATTCCGGGTGATGAACCTGAAAAACACACCAAAATGAAAACAAAAACATTTTTAATTTCGATTACAGCCATACTGGCTGTGGCGCTCTCCGGTTGCAGCCATCAGGATGAGCTATCCCCCGGGCAAGCCAGACAAATAGCAAAAGAGGCTTACATCTATGGCTTTCCGCTGGTGGTAAATTACAAAACCATGTATATGTATGCTGTCAATCCAAACTCTCCGGAATACAAGGGAGGGTTTAATAATCTGGCTTGTGTGGCAAGGGTTTACACCCCAAAAGACAAGGCAATAGTAGCGCCCAACTCCGACACACCCTATTGTATGTTTTGGGGTGATTTGAGAACGGAGCCTCTGGTTCTTACGATACCAAAAATGGAAAAAAACCGGTTTTATCAGGTTCAGCTAATAGATTTATATACACATAATTTCGCTTACGTAAGCACCGTGACGAAGGGAAATGTTCCCGGAAATTATCTGATTACAGGCCCCGGATGGCATGGTAAAGTCCCGAAAAATATAAAAGAAGTCATTCACAGTGAAACAAATATGGTCTTTAGCATCATACGTACGCAATTATTTGATTCTAAAGATGTTGCAAGAGTAAAAGAAATTCAGGCTGGCTATCAGTTTCAACCGTTAAGTACTTTCCTTGGAACTCCGGCCCCTCCGGCAGCACCGGCGGTTAAATTTCCAAATTGGCACGAAGGTGACCAGTTTAATATTAATTCCTTCAAATACATAAACTTTGTTTTAAGTCTTTCTGAAAAACTTCCCGATGAAAAAAAATTAATGAAGCGTTTTGCCAAAATTGGTATCGGAACTTTGGATTCATTTGATATCAATCAGTTTAGTCCTGAAATTCAAAAAGCCTTAAAAGAAGGGGTAAAAGATGGATTTGCTGAAATTGAAGCATTTATTAAAAAATTTGCTTCAGACCCGTTGGCCAGTGCCAAGATCTTTGGAACAAGGAAATTTTTAAAAGAGAGTGCGGTTAAAAACTATGGGCTTTCTAATTTCTATGTTATGCGGGCAGTAGCTGCACATACAGGTCTTTATGGGAATTCAGGGAAAGAAGCAGTCTATCCGGTCTATTTTACTGATAGCGCCGGGCAACCTCTGAATACAGCAAAAAATAATTACCGGATCACATTTGCAAAAGGCCAATTGCCCCCGGTAAACGCTTTCTGGTCGCTTACCATGTACGACAGCAAGACTCAACTACTGGTCGAAAATCTACCGAAACGCTATCTGCTTAATTCTACCATGATGAAACAATTCGTTATGGGAAAAGATGGCTCACTCACTTTATACATTCAAAAAGTTTCGCCTGGTAAAAAGCTGGAATCAAATTGGTTGCCTGCTCCCGATGGCCCTTTTTTCGTAATACTAAGACTTTATGGCCCTAAAGAAGCCCCCCCGACGGGTAAATGGGAAAACCCTCCATTGGTTAAAGTGCAATAAGATGTAAAAACTTTAAATAACAAAATGGATTTACTAAAATAAATAGGAAAATGAAGAAAATTAAGAATACCGGAAAACTTATAGCCCTCTCGTTGATAGTACTTTTTGCCGTTGGATGTCAGCCAACACCAAAAGCTAAACCGGAAGCGCAAAGTCATCAAACTGACTGGAGATACCAAATTACCTACCAACGTGGAATAGATGCCATGGTGTGGGCCATGCCGGCTGTAAGTATGATTAGTATGCGCAAGGGTAATTTTGATCTGGGTGGTAGTTTCAACACGGTTTACTGGCTATCGAAACCTCCCACGCCATTGCAGGAGGCCATTACTCCCAACAACCAAACACCTTATGCAACGGTATTTATCACCACAAAAAATGGCCCGGTCGTTCTTGATATACCGCCGGCTTCAAAACGAACAGCTATTTTCGGAAGTGCCATCAATGTATGGCAGGAACCGGTCGCAGATATTGGCCCGGCAGGTATGGACAAGGGCAAGGGGGGAAAATATCTGTTTTTACCACCGGGTTATAAGGGCAAAATTCCACAAGGCTACTTCATGGTACCTATGGATCAGTATGATGCCTTTGTTGCCCTACGCCTTATCCCGCTCAACGGTGCAGGTTTCGGTGAGGCGGCCAAATACGCCCTGAATCTCAATGCCTACCCGCTGAGCCAGGCTGCTCATCCACCAAAGGGTCATTACATTGACATTGCAAATAAGCATTTGCCAACATTGCCTGTCTATAATCTGAGTTTCTTTGCAGATATTACCGAGCTGCTGAATGAAGAGCCGTTACTCGCGCGTGACAAGGTGATGGGCGGAATGTTGGCATCTATCGGTATTGAGAAAGGGAAGCCATTTGCTCCTGAAGGAAAAGAGAAGCAAGCATTGGAAAAAGCGGCAAAAGCCGGCTATGCCTACCTGCAATATATGTTTGAAACACCGGGCTATTCCACGGAAACCTATTGGCCAAATCGCCAGTGGCAGGATCTCAAACAGCCATCCAAAGACGGTTTTGTTTATGATGAAGGTAAATACCTGTTGATGGACGAAAGGGGCAGCATGTTTTTCTGGGTGACCTTTATCCCACGACATTTGGGTAAGGCCTCTGCCTACCTGCTTGATCTGCGTGATGCCGGTGGCAAATTATTATCCGGAAAGTACAATTACAAACTTATCGTGCCGGCCAACGTACCAGCCCGGGATTTTTGGTCTGTTATCGCATACAGTATGAAGACCAAGGCATTTATTTACAACAATGCCAACAAGGTTGGCTTGTCGTCTTATGATAAATCTGCGATGAAAATGAACAAAGATGGTTCGGTTGATATCTACTTTGGCAAAAAGGCACCAGCCGGACTGAAGTCCAATTGGATACCAACAGCCGGTGAAGATTTCTTCCTGTTGTTCCGCCTTTACGGGCCGGAGAAAGCCTATTTCGACAAGAGTTTTGTTTTACCGGATGTGGAAAAAATCAACTAAGCGTGAATACCAAATAATGTAATCACTGATTCTTAATATTAAAAAAAAAATGAAAAGGATACTAATAACAGCACTGTTTATAATTTTTACAGTAGGATTGATAAATGCCCAACAATCTTCTAAGGAAGACTTATCAATAGCTGCAGCAAACCCGTTGGCAGACCTAATGAGTTTCCTCTTTCAGAATAACTTAAACATGAATTACGGCCCATTTAACCGTAATATGAATGTACTGAACATTCAACCGGTACTTCCCTTTGCCGGTGGCAGACTCATCACCCGGACCATTATCCCCATAGTATCCATTCCCGATTTTGCAAACGAAAGTGGCAAGGAATCGAGTGGGTTGGGGGACATTGTACTTACTGCGTAAAGGATTGACGTGGGGATTTGGTCCTGTAATTGAATTTCCAACAGGTGGAAGTAAACGGGGTACACAGCAATGGAGTGCCGGCCCTTCGTTTGTTGTTTTGGCTCAACCGGGCGAGTGGACTTTCGGGGTATTAATTAACAATGCCTGGTCGTTTGCCGGAAAACCCGAAAGGGATAATGTAAACCACATGCTCCTGAATTTATTTCTTGTACTTCAATTAGGGCGACGGTTGGTATATAAACAGCGCACCCATCATTACTGCCGACTGGACGGCCGGTTCGGGAGACAGGTGGGTAGTTCCTTTGGGAGCCGGAGGTGGAAAACTTGTCATGCTTGGTGGAAAACTACCTTTAAACCTGCAAACCCAGTTGTATTATAATGTTGTGCGACCTGACTTTGGCCCCGAATAGCAATGGCGGGTTCAGGTGCAGCTATTGTTGCCAAAAACTATCTTCAAATCGAAAAAATAACTCCAAAACACAAACAGGCTGTAATGTGCCCTGAACCAACCGGCAGAACTTAAACCCTTCCGGAGTTCGCAGAGCCCGGAAGGGTTTTTTATAAAGAACCATCTGGAATTAAGAAACATTCTTGAATTTTTTAATAACAGAAATGGTAATACAAATTACAGTTTAAAACTTTTGGACGAGATTGAAGATTTGTTAAATACTCTATCCCAAAGTGAATTTATTGGACGATTAACTCCTAATAAGAAAACCAGAGTTGTTGTAAAATTCCAGATTATTAGCTCCCGGATTACTTCAGAGGAGTGTCTTTGGTACAAATAAGGAAGAGCATTGCAAGCGCATTACGACGACAGACCGCCGATTACCGGCCGGCAACTTACCTTATGCTTTCGTAATCAATCTGCGAACCTGTTTTTGAGAAAACGATCTGCCACAATTGATTGTCGTGTGCCCTGAACGAACCGGCAGAACTCAACAGGTAATAGTTCCACATCCTCCTGAAACGTTCGTCGTAATTGCTTTTTATCTTTTCCCGGTTTTTATTGAAATTTTCATGCCAGGCCATCAGGGTTTTATCGTAGTAAGGCCCGAAGCTGTGCCAGTCTTCCATCCTGAACAAACCTTCGTAAGCCGAGGTCAGTTGCTGTGCGGAAGGGAGCATGCTGTTGGGGAAAATGTATTTCTGTGTCCAGGGGTTTGTTTGCCTTACCGACCGGTTGCTGCCAATGGTATGCAACAAAAAAAGGCCGTTCTCTTTAAGGATTGATGCTGCTTTTTTAAAGTAAGTACGGTAATTCTTATATCCCACATGCTCTATCATCCCGACCGAAACAATACGGTCGAATATACCTTTTATGTTTCTGTAATCTTCCATCAGGATGTCAACATCCAGTCCCTTGACCAGCTTTTTTGCATAACCGGCCTGCTTTTCCGAAACGGTTATACCCAATACTTTTACTTTGTATTTTTCAGCAGCATACTTTGCCAGCGTTCCCCAGCCGCAACCGATATCCAGCAGCTTCATTCCGGGTTTCAGCATCAGTTTGCGGCAAATCAGTTCCATTTTATTGAGCTGGGCCTGATCAAGACCGGAGGTGTCTTTCCAGTAGCCGCAACTGTAATTCATGTTTTTGTCGAGCATGTTCTCAAACAAGGTATTCCCGGTGTCGTAATGTTTTTTACCAATATTGAAAGCTTTCGATTTTCTCTGCATGTTGGTCAGGCGGGCCTGCATCATAAAAAGGAGTAGTGACGGTGACTTGCGGATTTTATTTTGCAGATTGGCTTTCAATACCCTTTGAAAGAACTGATCCAATGCATCACAGTCCCACCATCCGTCCATATAAGCTTCCCCCAATGCAAGGCTTCCCCCCGAAAGGATACGGCCATACAGTTTATCGTTATGGACCAGCATATCCCAGGGCCTGTCACCATTGATCCGTATATCTGCTAAGGCCAACAATTCTTTCAATTTTTGTCTGGCAGTCATAACTATGAATTATAAAACTCAGATAATAAAATTAAGGATTTTTTAAAAGCTATACCTGAAAGCAACAATAAAATTTATCCCCGGGGCTGTAATCCCCGAAGAATAAGGCCTGTAGCGGTAGTTCAGGATATTGTCAACGCCAAAAGTGATGAGAAAGCTTTGATTAAAAGCATAACTGCCATTCAAATTCAATGTCCACCAGGCGGGAGAATAAGGGTTACCGCTTGCATCGGTGGCATATAAGTATGCCTTGCCCCTTTCGCCGGGTGCAAGATTTGCATAACTGACTTCGGCATTGTAAACTGCACTCACAGCTAATTTTAAACGGTTCAGTTCGTAAGTAAGCGTGGAAGCCCCGTAAAGGGGTGGCGCATGCCGCATGGCGTCGCCTTCATCGTCGCGGCCTTTGATGTAAGTCAATGTTGTGTTGAATGCCAGGTCTTTAATTATCCTGAAATTGAAAAGCAGGCTGCTGCCGTAGATTGTCGCATGGCCGGCATTGACAATGGCCTGCACTTTGCTCAGCTCACCGTCATAAACTATGGAATCCTGCCCGTTCAACTGGAAATTGCGGCGGACCATTGCATTTTTCAGGTAAGAGTAGAATGCCGTAATTTCAAAATTAAAAATAGTTTCATATTTATATATCAAACCTAATTCACCGTTGTAAAGATATTCGGGTTTCAGGTTTTTGTTGGGCACCACCACATTGCCCGGCTCCGAATCAAATATTTTGGCCACATCATCCAGGTTGGGTGCCCTGAACCCGGAAGAAAGGTTGAATTTGACCTGCCATGCTCCGGGCCGGTAGGTAAGGCCTGCACTGCCGATAATGGCGCCGTTTTGTATTCTGATTTCATTAAAAGGCAACGGGTAAAAGCTGGTATCGTTAAAAGTGGAATAGAGGCTGACAAAAGTATATCGTGCCCCGGCCTGAAGCGACAAGGGGATTCCGGAATAATTCTTTTTCCATTCCACGTATGCTCCCGTCTGGAAATAATTGTTGATGCCGTCAGGATAGCGGCTGGCCGCTGTTTGGGTCTCCCCGGTGTTGATGTTCTCTTTTTGACCAACGGAAGTAACCCCGTTGTAAATAAATTCAACCCCGTAAAATAGATAGTTGTCCCAACGCAAATTTTTATCGAAGTCGGCATTCAACGAAAGAATGTTAACCGTTTCATCTCTTTTTCTAAGCCATTCATGCCGGTACTTGCGGTCGTTGCGCCCTTCTTTAACGTTCTGGTAAGCTACATTGAAACGGGCATTGTTAAATGCTTTGTTTGGTTTCGTAAAATTCAGGTTCAGGCTGTTCATTATCCATTGCTGAGGCAGATAATACCATTGGGCATATTTCAGCGTATTCCCTTTGTATTGAAGCAGACGGTCATATCGGGGCACTTCGTTTGCTTTGCTCATATAAAACGAATAGGTCCAGTTGTTATATTTTGAAAATTGTTGCTTGATCTTAAAAAAAAGATTGAACTGGCTGTAGCCCGAGAAGCGTTGCATATTGGGTTTGTCGTTAATAACCGTTGAATCCATTCCGTTAACCCGGGTAACATATTGCGGGCGTGTGGCATATCTGTTGTGCAGGTTGCCCGTTTTCAGATCGTCAAAATCGCTGAACGACAGCGAAAACAGGAAGGCCCATTTGTTATTCCCGAAATTCATGTCGGCATGGATGGTTTTTTCAAAGTCGGCAGAAGCAACACGGGCAAGCCCATGCCCCGAAACCGTCCAGTTTTTATTGCCTGATAATTTGGGGGAAAGGGTGTGGATGTCAATTACCCCACCCAATGCATCGCTGCCATAGATGATGGTTCCCGGGCCGAATATCACTTCTGCGCTTTCGATGGAATTCACATCGGCCTGGAGGATGTTTTGCAGGTTACCGGAGCGGTAAATGGCATTGTTTTGCCTCACCCCGTCAATAACAAGCAATATCCTGTTGGCAGCAAACCCACGCAACATAGGGCTTCCACCCCCCAATTGACTTTTTTGAACAAACACCTGGTTTCCGTTTGCCAGCATGTCGGCTGAGGTTTGCGGGTTTTCAAAAACAATGTCTCTGTTTTTTATCACCTCAATCTGGTTGGGCACTTCCCTTTTGTCTGATTCCCATTTATTGGCCGATACCACCACTTCATTCAAGCTCACAAGTTTTTGTTTCATCCCGATTTTGAATTTTAAGGATGATATATTGATTTTGTTCAATACCAGATTTTCATAAGAAGAATGTTGAAAAACAATCAGGTCTTCCGGTCCGAATACGCTGATATCGGCAATGCCCGTTCTGTCGGAAAGTGTGGTAACGGTTTTTTGTTCATTAAAAAGAAAAACATCGCTTATCGGGTTGCCTGTCTGCTGATCGTAGATAAAAACGTTTTGCGGGAAAATATTCTCCAAAAGAAAAAGGAAAAAGATTAAAAACAGGGTTAACCTTTTTCCATTGCCCGGTTTTTTTAAATTGGGGCTTCTGTCCGGACTATGGCTATCGCCCTCTTTTTTTAGCTGCTTCTTCAAGCCTTTTCTGGAAATTTGATGTTTTTCTTGGTTTTTTCTTGTTGGCTTCAATCTGTGCACGGAGTTTGTCTTCATTAACAAGGTAACGGAATACAAACATCTGGCCAAAAGTGATGATGTTGGCAAGAAAATAATAATAGCTTAAACCGGATGCATAGTTGTTGAATATACCGAGGAACATGACAGGCATGATATACATCATCGTCTTCATGCCTGGCATCTGGGTAGTTTGCTGACCCATCATCTGGTTGTTCAGGTAAGTGTACATTACTGTGGAAATGGTCATCAGCAAAGTAAACAGGCTGACGTGGTCGCCGTAAAACGGAATTTTGAAAGGCAGGTCAAGAATGGAATCGTAGCTTGAAAGGTCGTGTGCCCAAAGAAATGACTGCTGGCGTAATTCAATGGATGAAGGGAAGAAGCGGAACATGGCAAATAGTATGGGCATCTGCAAAAGCATAGGGACACATCCTGAGGCGGGGTTTGCACCGGCTTTCTTGTAGAGGCCCATCACAGCCTTCTGCTTCTTCATGGCATCCTCTTTCTTGGGAAACTTCTTGTTGATCTCTTCCACTTCCGGCTTTAACACACGCATCTTGGCTGACGACATATAAGTTTTGTAAGCAATGGGGAACAGAACGGTTTTAAGCATGATAGTTAAAACCAGGATAACAATACCATAATTCCACCCGTATCCGCCAAGCCAGTCAAATACAGGGATGATAATGTATTCGTTGATCCAGGCAAGAATGAACAAACTCCACCCGATGGGTATCTGACGTTCCAGTTCAAGATGATACGACCTGAGCGTTTTAAATTTGTTGGGGCCCATGTACATTGATAACGGGATGGAAGTGTTCCCGGATGGGTTGATCGGAACATCAAGGCTGGCACTCATTGTTTTGAGATACTTCGGATAGGGTTTATCCTTCAACTCGTAGGTTTTGATGTTTCCCCCGCCAAAATATTCTTTGGCAATTAAAGTGGACGAGAAAAAACGCTGTTTGAAAGAAACCCATCTCAGCCGGGTGTTGATCTGCTTTTCTTCATCTTTTGTTTCCGAAAGATAATCAACATCATCGTGGTAAAATTTATAATATACGGTGGAGCCGTTGAAACGGTCAATACTGCGCTCTTGTTGTATCAGGTCAGAAAACCAATTCAATTCCATCGTGTTGATGTTTGCCGGGATGACACCCCTCATGTTCACCAGGTTAATGGTGAAATCAAACATATAATTGTCCCCTTTAAAATTATAAAGGTATTCGATGTAACTGTTTGGATTGGTCTTCCCTTCGCTGTCGTCGGCATAAAGGCGCATGCTGAATTGAAAATCCTTATCGCCGCTGATGCTGAAATGGCGGGACGAAGAATCGGTGGGGGTAAAATACAGCTCGTTGGTATTGACCAACTTGTTCTGAGAAAAAAACGCAAGTCCGAAATTATTATATCCCGGTTCAAAAAGCTGGAGTGGCAATGAATCCCAGGTTTGGTATTTTTTTAAGACAGCATCAATGATAAAACCGCTTTTTGTACTGATCTTATACGTGACCAGGTCTGTTTCGATGGTGATGGTATCTTTCCGGCCTATGGATTCATTGGCAAAATTAGCATATTTGTTTCGCCTTTCCCCAAGGTCTTTTGCTTCAGCACCCTGTTCCTGTGCGGGAACTGAATTTTTTTCAGTTACTTCTTCGGGGGGTAACTGCTTTTTTAATTCGGCTTGTTTTCTTTCTGCTATCTTTTTCACCCGGCTGATAGAATCTTCAATCCGTTGAAGTCTGGCTTTCTCTTCCTTCGAAGGAGACATCCAAACAGTGTAACCAATCATGATGGCAGCAATCAGGATAAAACCGAGGATCGTATTTTTATTCATACAGGAGTGTTATTCACAATAAAAAAACAGGGATGCAAAGTTAACCAGTTTTACAAATAAACATAACGAAACTTTAAGCGTTTTCATCATCCTTTAAACCACTTGACAAACGGGAAAAATAATAGTATTATTGCAATATCAATTTAATATCACTTAAAAGATTAAAGTCATGAAAAAAGAAAAAGAATATCAACCCGTTTCAGGTTATTTGATGCTTCTTATCACGTTGTTGCTAATTATTGTCCCGATATTGGGAATTATTTTTATGAAAATGATATGGCTGATTGCCTTTATCATTATCGGTGTTGTCCTGGTGTGGCGGGTGAGCGACACTTTTAAAGCAGCTTTTGATGTGGACGATTATGTTCATTTTGTGGATATCCAGAGTGAAGCCAGGATCAACTACATTGCTTATGCCCGGGAGATTGCCGGCGCCATGTTGAAACGCCAACAGGCGACTGCCATTGTAGCGGCAAGAATCAAGATTGTTGAAGGTGCCGTGGGCATGGTGGAAATGGCCCTGGATGCCCTTTCCAAAAAACAGATCATCGAACTGGACGAAGAACGAAAAGCAAATATGGTAAGCAACCTGATGGTGGTACTGACTTCGGACAAAGATGTTGCGCCGGTCGTCAATACCGGAAGTATTTATTAGTTAGTGAAAAGAGGATGGGATAAAAGAATGTTTTAATACGCATTTAAAAATGAAAAAAGCCTATTTTAAAGAGGAACAACATTTCACAAATCCCTGGATATGGCTTTTTTCGATTGTTGTTTTTACCGCTTCAATTATCCCCGTTTTGTATATATATCTTCAGCAAATTACATCAGAACAGGTTCCTGCCGGAAGCTCTGATTCAAAATTGTCACTGCTGATCACCATGATTGTCCAGATGTTAGTATTTGCCCTCGTTTTCTTCTTGCTAAAAACCATGAAACTGGTTACTGAAATAAAAGAAGGCGCATTTTTTTACCGTTATCCGCCATTCATCAATAAAGAAAAACGGATTGGAAAAGAAGAAATAGAGTGTTATGAGATCAGGGAGTATAAACCAATCCGTGAATACGGGGGATGGGGTCTGCGACAAGGGATGGGCAAATCCGGAAAAGCATATAACGTAAGTGGAAAAACCGGATTGCAATTGTATTTAAAGAATGGGAAAAAAGTTTTATTTGGTACACAACGCGGAGAGGCATTACTCAGGGCGTTGGACAAAATAATGAAGGATGATTAATTATGCCGAAAAAGAAAGCATTTGTCCTCAGGATCAATCCTGAAATGATGGAAGCCATTGAAAGGTGGGCTCAGGATGAAATCAGAAGCACCAACGGACAAATTGAATACCTCCTGAGCCAGGCACTGAAAAAAGCGGGAAGGTTTAAGCCGAAGAATAATAATTGACCGGATGCGGATGCTTGGGTGGGGTTTAACCCGCCGGGTAGTATTTTTAAACATGAAAACTTGATAATCACACTTTGCTATATTCAAAAATTTACCGGCTCATTTCAAGCAATTCCCGGGCATGTTTATGCTCAATGGCTGCTTTGATAAATCCCACGAACAAAGGATGCGGGTTTTTCACTGTGCTTTGATATTCCGGATGAAACTGGACACCTACAAACCAGGGGTGTTCTTTCAGTTCGATGATCTCCACCAGATCCTTTTCGGGATTGACCCCCGCCAGGCGAACGCCGTTTTTCTCAAATATCTCCCGGTATTCGTTATTGAATTCATAGCGGTGGCGGTGCCGTTCGCTGATAAACTCTTTTCCGTATTCGGAATAGCAGATGGAATCGGAGTCTAATTTACAGTTGTAAGCACCAAGCCTCATCGTCCCACCCATATTTTTAATCATTTTCTGGTCTTCCATCAGGTCAATTACGGGATAAGGTGTAGATGGGTCAATTTCGGTGGAGTGTGCCCCTTCAAGCCCCAGCACATTGCGGGAAAATTCAATGCAGGCACACTGCATTCCCAGGCAAATACCCAAAAACGGGATTTTGTTCTCCCGCAAATAGCGGATGGCAATTATTTTACCTTCAATACCACGTCTTCCAAAGCCGGGAGCTACCAGTACGCCGTCCAACCCGGCAAGTTTTTTCTCAATGTTTTTATCATTAAGCTGTTCCGAATGAAAAAGTTTGACATGTACCTTACATTCATTTTCAACGCCGCCGTGAATAATGCTCTCATTAATGGATTTGTATGCGTCTTTCAGTTCCACATATTTACCCACCAGCCCAATGGTTACTTCTTCTTTTGGATTTTTCAGCCGTGTGACAAAACGTTCCCAGTTTGTCAGGTCGAGAATGGCCGGAATGGGCGTATCGGTACTGTTCAGTACGGCTATGTCCAGCTTTTCTTCCCGCATAAGCAGCGGCACCTCGTAAATGGTTTCTGCATCTATGGATTCAATTACGGCATCTTTAGAAACATTACAAAACTGGGCAATCTTATTTTTAATGCCTTCATTCAGGTGTTTTTCCGTACGGCATACGATAATATCAGGTTGAACCCCCTGTTCAAGTAATGTTTTAACAGAGTGCTGTGTAGGTTTGGTCTTCAGTTCGCCGGCGGCTTTCAGAAAGGGGACAAGGGTAAGGTGGACAACTGCGCAACTTGAACCCATTTCCCATTTCATCTGACGGACCGTCTCAATAAAAGGAAAAGATTCAATGTCACCGACAGTACCTCCGATCTCGGTAATGACAAATTCAAATTGACCGGTCTGTCCCAAAAGTTTAACACTGCGTTTGATTTCATCGGTAATATGTGGGACAACCTGAACGGTGGTGCCCAGATATTCGCCTTTTCTTTCTTTGTTGATCACATTCTGATAAATTCGCCCGGTGGTCACATTGTTGGCCTGCGATGTGGGGGAACTGGAAAAACGTTCGTAATGTCCCAGATCAAGATCGGTTTCGGCGCCGTCTTGTGTAACATAACATTCGCCATGCTCATAAGGATTAAGCGTTCCGGGATCAATGTTAATGTAAGGATCAAGTTTTTGAATGGTGACCGAAAAACCACGTCCCTGCAATAACTTGGCAAGCGAAGCAGAAATTATCCCTTTCCCCAACGAGGATGAAACCCCGCCGGTAACAAAGATATATTTCGCAATTTTATTCATTTGTACAATCTGTTTCTGACAAAGTTGCAATGATGTGAAAAGTTTATTTTCTTTATTTCACCGAACTTCTTTGCCATTGATATTTTGTATGACCAACACAAGGGCTAAAAAAATAAAACGGCCAAAATACGTATAAATGACACGTATTAATAATTATTTGCCTGTGAATTTTTCAACAATAAATAAACCGGACAACCAATTCCATGCCTAACAACTTTTATCCCTGGTAAAAGCAGGGACAAAAAGTCAGCAATGATTAAAGATTAATAATATGTCGGGCGCTTTTTCCCCGCCATCATTTTGGCTACCCTGATGACTTGCAGGGCATAGCCGAATTCATTATCATACCAAACGTAAACGATGGCTGTTTTCCTGTCTTGCGAAACCTGGGTAGCCAGGCTGTCGAAGATTGCAGTTGCCGGTTCGCTGATAAAATCGGATGAAACCGCATCGTTGGATGTGGAATATCTGATCTGTGCAACCAGGTTTCCCGACAGCGATGCCGCCCTGACCATCTCGTTGACTTCTTCCACGGTGGTTTCCCTTTTCAGGTCCAGTGTCATGACCACCAATGAAACATTGGGTGTAGGTACCCTGATGGCATTTCCCGTTAATTTTCCTTTTAACGACGGGATGGCTTTGGAAACAGCACTGGCAGCTCCTGTTTCGGTGATTACCAGGTTTAAAGGCGCCGAGCGGCCCCTCCTGTATTTTTTATGATAGTTATCCAGCAGGTTCTGGTCGTTGGTATAGGAATGAACGGTTTCCAGATGGCCTTTTTCAATCCCTATATTTTTCTCAATAACGGCAAGTACGGGAACGGCTGCGTTTGTTGTACAGGAAGCTGCCGAATATATATTTTCGTTTTTCCAATCCACGTGATCTTCATTCACACCAAATACAACATTGGGAATGTCGCCTTTACCCGGTGCCGTAAGCAACACTTTGGTAATGCCTTTGGCTTTCAGGTGTCTGCTCAATCCTTCCCGGTCACGGAAAAGTCCTGTATTGTCAATAAGAAGTGCATCTTTAATCCCATATTGCGTATAGTCTATGTCTTCGGGTTTTTGAGTGGCCAGCATCAGTACATTATGGCCGTTGATGAAAATATGTTTGTTTTTAAGGTCTTCAACAGCTACCCCCCTGAAGGGCCCGTGTACCGAATCGTGACGGAAAAGGGATGCCCGTTTAATGATTTGAATGTCATCATTGCCCCGTGTTACAATAGCCCTGACCCTGAGCTGTTTCCCGTTCCCCTGGATGATCAGTTCACGGGCAAGCAGCCGGCCGATCCTTCCGAAGCCGAAAAGAACAATATCGGTTGGTTCGGTAAAATTAGGTTTCCTGCCAATGAGATGTTTCAGTTTATGTTTGATAAAATCTTCAGCATCCACATAACTTTTCCTGCCTTCAATCCATTCCAGGTTCAGGCGTCCGATATCCAGTTTTGAAGGCCCTATGTTTGTATGGAGTATGGCTTTTGCAAGGTTGAGGGAATCCTCAACTCTCAGCGGTTTTTCGATGAGATTCTCAACATAAGAATGTAAATAAAGGATAAGACTGGCACTACGGTCAATCAACTGGTTACGGTAAAGTACCAGTTCGATGGATTTGTTGTAAAACAATTTTGAAAGTACACTGACAAATTCGTTGGCGATCATTTCTTTTTCGGCCCAGTTATCAAGAGATAACTCATAAATTCCGTTGATGTTTTTGTTTTGGGTCATTGTTAGCGGGTTTTGGGTTTTTAAATTTGTTTTATAATGTATTTTATACGAAGCAAAAATAAAAAAAAGGCAGCCTTTAAACAAAATAAACTGCCTTAACTCTCCTTATTTAAAACGTTTGCAGACTACTGTCCGAGGTAAGCTTTAAGCAACCTGCTCCTTGAAGTATGTCTTAAGCGCCTGATGGCCTTTTCTTTAATTTGCCTTACCCTTTCGCGGGTCAGGTCAAACTTGGCTCCAATCTCTTCGAGTGTCAGCCCGTGATTCATCCCGATGCCGTAATACATATTGATCACGTCACGTTCCTTTTCACTCAGTGTGGATAGCGACCGTTGAATTTCATGGCCCAGCGATTCATGCATCAGGTCTTCGTCGGTTGGCGGTGAATCGGTAGGGACAAAGACATCCAGGAATTTTGTTTCCTCGTCACTTAACAAAGGGGCATCCATCGAAACATAGCGGGTGGCTATCTTCATGGCCGAATTGATCTTGTGGCCGGGCACTTCCATTTCGTCGGCAATTTCATCCTGCGAAGGGGGGCGCTCATACTTTTGTTCGAGGCGGGAAGTTACTTTTTTGATCTTATTAAGTGACCCCACCTGATTGAGTGGCAACCTGACAATCCTTGATTGTTCGGCAAGTGCCTGCAAAATGGATTGCCTGATCCACCAAACGGCATAAGAAATAAATTTGAATCCACGGGTTTCATCAAATCGTTTTGCAGCTTTTATCAATCCCACATTGCCTTCATTGATCAGGTCAGGCAGGCTGAGGCCTTGATTTTGATATTGTTTGGCTACTGAAACAACAAATCGCAGATTAGCTTTGGTCAGCTTCTCAAGGGCAATACTGTCGCCCGTCCTGATCCGCCTGGCGAGTTCCACCTCTTCTTCAGCCGTAATAAGGTCTTCTTTACCGATCTCCTGAAGGTATTTATCAAGAGAGGCAGTGTTTCGATTAGTAATTGATTTAGTGATCTTTAGCTGTCTCATAATATGTAATAGATTTGTTTCCTTTAAAAATGGTGCAATTTATTTAAAATTATTCCAAATTGCAAATTTTTAGAGCATAAATTCAAAAGAAACCCGTGTTCCATTCGGATATACTCCTTTCATACGTACCAAATTGTTTTTTGTGGATTCAATGGCATCATTTAAATCGTCTTCCGATTTTATTTTTTCCCCATTAATTTCAGTAATGATAAACCCTTCTGAAATGCCACCCCGGCGTAAAATACCATCATCCATTTTCACAATCTTTACACCATTGGAAATGCCCAGGTTGTCCATTTCTTCCTGAGTTGCTTTCTGCATTGAACCGCCCAATAGTTTATTGTAAAATGTATTTGCAGGTTTAACCAACGCTGTGGTATTGTCCTGATTCTTGAGTGTTACATCAAAAGTTTCTATATCATCATCCCGGTTCACCGTAACTTTAATTACATCACCCGGGCTATGCTGGGCAATGTTACCCATCAGTGCTGAAACACTGTTGATCTCCGAACCGTCAATGGCAAGGATAACATCCCCTTCTTCAATGCCTGCTGCATCGGCACCACTGTTTTCAACCACACCGGCAACATAAATACCTTTCACGCCGTCAAGGCCTTTCTTTTCTGCAAATTCGGCATCAATATCGCTTATCCGGACACCAATATAAGCCCGCTGTGTTTTACCGTATTTCATCAGGTCATCCACCACTTTTTTGACAATATTCACAGGGATGGCAAATGAATACCCTTCGTACACGCCGGTATGTGAAGCAATGGCCGCATTGATGCCGACAAGTTCCCCTCTTGTATTGACCAGTGCCCCACCGCTATTTCCACGATTGACTACGGCATCGGTCTGGATGAACGATTCAATGGCCGAATGAGCACCGAGGATATTAATATTCCGGGCTTTGGCACTGATGATTCCTGCCGTAACCGTTGAGGTAAGATTAAATGGATTGCCCACAGCAAGTACCCACTCGCCAATTTTTAGCTTATCCGAATCGCCATAAGTGAGGTAATCAAGATTGTTTGCATCAACTTTTATTAATGCCAGGTCGGTTTTCGGATCGGTTCCGACAACCTCGGCAGTAAGCTCCTTTTTATTGTTGAAAGTTACCGAAATCTTGTCGGCATTTTCCACCACGTGATTGTTGGTTACAATATATCCGTCAGGCGAAATGATGACCCCCGACCCAAAAGCCACAAAAGTATTGCTATGATACGGGTTACCGAAATAATCCCTGAACGGCCCGAAAAAATCTTCATAAGAATTACTTCTCATCTGCATTTCGGTTTTGATATGCACCACGGCATTTACGGTTTTTTGTGCTGCTTCCGTCAGGTCAACATTCTGGGGAACAGGGTAACTTGCAGTTTGTACCGGTATTTTTGAGTTTTGAACTACCTGTTGCGAACTGTCGTTGTGATTCAATGAATGGGATTCACTTTTGGTCGAATAATAATTATAGGTAAATAACAAGGCGATAACCAACACCGTACCGCTCACTGCGCCTAAAAAACTTTTGCTAAATGTCTTCATTTCTAACTATTTTCAGTATCTTTCAATATTATTATTGTTTTCTAACTTATTTTTGTTTGCTAAACGCCGGAACGTTTTAAACATTTTCGGCCACACGTTAAAATTTGTTAAGCCTCTGTTGATGGGATTTTACTGTTGAAATGAAATCATATAATCCCTCACTAACAGCGAAAAGTTACATTAAAAATTGTACCAATAGGCTATTAAACAATCATTTTTAGGTTTTTTTAACATGAAAATCAGGTTTTATAAATATCAGGGCAACGGAAATGATTTTGTCATTGTTGATGACAGGAAAACAAAGCATGATCTTTCGGCTGAAAACATCGTTAATTTATGCGACCGCCATTTTGGCATTGGGGCCGACGGGTTGATGCTTTTAAGGGCTTCGGGGAAAAACGATTTTACGATGTTTTATTACAATGCCGACGGGCACCTGGCCAGCATGTGCGGAAACGGAGGACGTTGCATAGCTGCCTTTGCATTTCAGCAGGGCATTGCAGGTCAAAAAATGTGTTTTGACGCCTTTGACGGTGAACATGAAGCCGTGATCAACGAAGTTGTGGAAAAGGGGTTGCGCTTTAATGTTTCCCTGAAGATGAATGATGTGACCCAGGCTGAGAAGGATGAAGGATATTATTTTCTGGATACAGGCTCTCCGCACTATGTTGAGTTTGTTGATAAAGTAGCCGAAATTGATGTGGCTGGGGAGGGCAGGAAGACCCGGTACAGTGAACGGTTTTCGCCCGGCGGTACAAACGTGAATTTCGTGGAATTGAATGACGACCGGATATTTGTCAGGACTTACGAGCGGGGCGTTGAAAAGGAGACCCTTTCGTGTGGCACGGGTGTAACGGCATCTGCCATTGCTGCCTATCTGGAAACCGGAAAAAAAGATTATCTGATCCATACCACGGGAGGTGATTTTGAGGTTACGTTCACAGAGGAAAATGGTAAGTTTTCTGATATTTGGTTACGTGGCCCGGCGATGAAGGTTTTTGCAGGTGAAATAAGTATTCACTGAATTATTTTAGTTAAAATACCATTCTCACAGTAAGTGCTATTTTTGCAGATGTTTTTCATACTATTTGAATAGGTTGGAAAAAGACAAAATATTACTCAGAGCTCCCGAACCGGAAGATGTTGATTTTCTATATCAAATGGAAAATGACCAACGCCTCTGGCATTTGAGCAATACGCTTACGCCTTTTTCCCGCTTCGACCTTGAACAATTTATACTACTGCCCGACAAGGATATCTATATTACAAAACAAGCCCGGTTTATTATTGATTATAAAGATGATCCGGTAAAAACCGCAGGAGCCGTTGATCTTTTTGATTTCAAACCGCAACATCAAAGGGCAGGAGTGGGTATAATGGTATTGGAAAGTTTCAGGAACAGGGGAATCGCGGCAACTGCCCTGGAAATCCTTATGCAATATGCTTTCAACCATTTGGGATTGTACCAGTTATATTGCAATATTGAAGAAGACAACACGGTGAGCTTAAAATTGTTTCAGAAAATGGGGTTTGAAATATGTGGTAAAAAAATGGAATGGAACCGAAGAGGCAACCACCGTGTTAACGAATATATGCTTCAGTTGATTAATCACCGGTAAACCTGAATTTTATGGATTATCATTCAAAATATGGCGCACCCCGGAAGAAAAAGAAAAACCGTTTTCGCAGGTTTTTGTTCTGGTTTTTCTTTCTGTTGATCTTGTGTGCTGCGGGGGCCGGCTATTATCTTTATAAAATTGTTTACAATCCAAATGTATGGACCCCACAAGGGGAAGAGGTCTCGGTGTATATACCTACCGGTTCCGATTTTGACAATGTGAAAAATATCCTTTACAGCAATGGCCTTATCGTTCACCGTAAAAATTTTGAATGGTGGGCCGAAAAGAAAAAATATCGTTTAAGGGTACTTCCCGGCCGGTACATTTTAAAAGAAGGGATGAGCAACAACGATGTGATTAACCTGTTGCGGTCGGGCAAGCAGGTGCCGGTAAATGTAATATTCAACAATGTAAGGGATATCTACCAACTGGCCGGGATTGTGGGGAGACAGATTGAAGCGGACTCAGCATCCATCGTGACCTTGCTGACCGATACCGGTTACCTGAACCAAATCGGGTATACCCCCGAAACCATTCCGGCAGCCTTTATCCCCAACACATACCAGTTTTATTGGAATACGGATGCCAAAGGATTTATGGACCGTATGCTCGAAGAACACGATAAATTCTGGACCGATGAACGAAAGGCAAAAGCAAAAAATCTGAAGTTGACACCCGAAGAAGTTGTTACACTTGCCTCCATAGTAGAGAAAGAAACCAATAAAAACGATGAAAAACCCATGATTGCCGGAGTTTATATCAACCGTATAAAATCGGGCTGGCGCTTGCAGGCCGATCCAACCGTAGTGTATGCCATCGGTGATTACAATATTCATCGTGTGCTGAATGTGCACAAAGAATTTGATTCTCCCTATAATACATACAAACACCTGGGGCTGCCACCCGGCCCGATATGTATCCCTTCCATCTCTTCCATTGATGCCGTGCTGAACTACGAACACAATAAATACTTTTTCTTTTGTGCCAAAGACGATCTTTCCGGCTATCATGTATTTGCAAAAACAAATGCCGGGCACCGGAAAAACGCCAAAAAATATCAGGAAGCGCTGAATAAAATGAAGATTTATAAATAATTGATCTAATGACGAATTTCACTAAATAATTTATAAGGTCTAAATCCAAAACGGTAAATACAATGAAGCCCGTTTAAAACTTTGGATTTAGGATTTGTTCAGGGTAATTAGAGCAATTAGAAATTAGAAATTTCCATGAAGAAACCGGATCATCTGAAAGCCTTTAAAGCCTACGACATTCGCGGGAAGTGGGAGGAAGAGTTAACCCCTGATCTGGTTTACCGGATCGGTTATTATCTTCCCCGGGTTTTAAATGCCGGAAAAATTCTTGTGGGCAGGGATGTCCGTTTGTCTTCTGAGGCCATGTTCCGGGCATTGAGCCGGGGTATTACTGATGCCGGGTTTGACGTTGCCGATGCCGGCCTGTCAACCACACCCATGGTTTACCACGGAACGGGAAAGCTGGGGTTTGATGCTTCTGTGATGATCACGGCTTCGCACAACCCGAAAGACCATAACGGATTAAAAGTATCAGGAAAAGAGGTGCAGCCCATTGGCTATGACAACGGACTAAAAGAAGTGGAATCAATGATCATCCGGGATGTGCCCATCAAACCGGTATCCAAAAAGGGGAACATTTTTAAAATTGACCTTCAGGCCCAATACCTGGCTTTTCTTCAACAGTACGTGAGTGATTTTTCAGATTTGAACATTTCCATTGACTGCTCTGACGGTATGGCTGCACTGTTTGCCAACAAACTATTTGGCAGGGATGTTCATTATTTGAACTGCCGGCCCGATGGCAATTTTCCGGCACACGATCCCAACCCTCTTGAACCTGAGAACAGGGAGGATATTATTGAGGCTGTCAAAACCCGGAAATCGGACATCGGGCTTATTTTTGACGGGGATGCCGACCGGGTGATGTTTATTGATGAAAAAGGGAAGTTTGTATCTCCCGACCTGATCATCGCTTTGCTCGGGCATTATTTCTTTGACGGGAAAAAACAGGAGCAGAAAAGAACAGTCGTTCAGGATATCAGAACCTCCAAGGCCGTTGGCGAATATTTGCAGCAATTCAATGTGAAAATGGTAACCTGGCGCGTGGGAAGGGCTTATGGCGCTACCAAACTGAAAGAGGTAAAAGGCATATATGGCGGCGAACTGGCCGGCCATTATTATTTCCGGGATTTTTATTACTCCGACAGCGGCTTGCTTGCAGCCTTAATGGTGTTAAAAACAATAACCCGTTTTCACCGGGAAGGGACAGGTTTTTCCGAATTAATTTCACATATCTCCGGTTATTTCAATACCGGGGAAGTAAATTTCAGGATTGAAGAAAAACAAGCTGCCATGGATGCTGTCAAGACCTGGTTTTTTGAAAATGAACCCCCTGATAAATTTTACGATTTTGACGGTTACCGCCTTGAGTTCGACGAGTGGTGGTTCAACATCAGGCCATCCAATACGGAACCTTACCTGCGGTTTCTCGCTGAAGCCAAAACAAAAAAACTGCTGGATGAAAAAACAAAGATTATTTTTAATATTATTTCCCGTTTCAAATGAGAAAATTTTTAAATCATCGGTTGTCAGTTAAAGCAATGGGGTTGCTCACTTTTGTTTTATTGGCCCAAATCGCTTTCGGACAGGTAAAGGAAAAAGAAAAGGACTCAATCAACCACAGGCGGCTGAATACCGTGATCATTACGAGCACTGCGGTTTACGCCACCTCACTTGTTATTCTTTATTACGGGTGGTACAAAGGCAATCCGACGACTTCCTGGCATTTTATTGATGACAGTCATTATTGGTTACAAATAGATAAGGTGGGACATGCGACAACTGCATACACGATCAGCAATTACGGTTATTGGATGTTACGCTGGGCAGGAGTCAATAACAAAAAATCAGCCTGGTATGGCGGGCTTATCGGTTTTGGCGCCATGACGGTGATTGAGATACAGGACGGATTTTCAGCTTCTTATGGTGCTTCGGCCACCGACCTGCTCGCCAATGCAGTTGGAACAGGCATTTCCGTGACACAAAACCTGGTCTGGCGGTATCAACGTTTCCGGCTGAAATTTTCCTACCATCCTACCGATTATGCTCAATATAATCCTGACCAGCTTGGAAAAACCACGTTGCAGCGGATGTTAAAGGATTACAACGGCCATACCTACTGGGTTTCCATGAATATCCGATCCTTTATTAAAAAGGACACCCGTTTCCCTGCCTGGATCAATGTGGCCGTGGGCTATGGTGCCGACGGGATGCTTCATCCTGTTAAAAATCCTGAATTTGATAACGACGGCAACCCTATCCCCCATTTCGACCGGGTAAGGCAATATTATGTTTCGATGGACATTGACTGGACAAAAATAAAAACCGGCTCCGGGTTTTTACGCTTTGTTTTCAAAGGATTAAGTTTCGTAAAATTGCCTTTCCCAACACTGGAATACAACAGCAAGGATGGGCTTGTCTGGCACTGGATATATATGTAAAAACTCCCTGTCATTTCGAAGGAGGCATAACTGAGAAATCCCCCTGTGAACTACCCTGTCATTTCGAAGGAGGCATAACTGAGAAATCCCCCTGTGAACTACCCTGTCATTTCGAAGGAGGCATAACTGAGAAATCTCCCTGTGAACTACCCTGTCATTTCGAAGGAGGCACAACTGAGAAATCTCCCGGGAGAAAGGGGTTGCGCCTCGGGGATTTCTCGTCACTTCGTTTTCCTCGAAATGACAGCCTTCTGTTTTTCTGTCATTTCGAACCCAAGTGGGTTGGCTCGTGTGGTGGCGGTGAGAAACCCTCCCGGGAGAAAGGGGTTGCGCCTCGGGGATTTCTCCTCGCTTTGCTCGTTCGAAATGACAGCCGGATTTATTTTTTAAATATTCTCTATCTCTTTATTCAAAAACCGCCATTCAGGATTGAAAGAAGAAATTAACCGGTCTTTCTTTTCTCTTCTCCATTTCTTAATTTCCTTTTCCCTTTCAATGGCATGGCCAACAATAATAAAATGCTCGTAATAAACCAGGTAATGACAATTATATTTTTTCGAAAAACCTTTGAATGCACCTGTTTCATGTTCATATACCCTTCTTTCCAGATCGTTAGTCATGCCGGTATAAACTACATTTTTACGTTTGTTGGTCATGATGTAAACGAAGAAGTTATATTGGCGTGACATAGTAGCGAAAATAATAAAAATTGTTTGTCATTTCGACCATCGGAAGAGATCGCCAAAGCAACAAACTGTCATTTCGAACCCTTGTGGGATGGCCTGTGTGGTGGTGGTGAGAAATCTCCCGGGAAAAGGGTTGCGCTTTGGGGATTTCTCCTCGCTCCTTCGTCGCTCGTTCGAAATGAACTGTATTTTTCATTCCACCTTCCTCACCGAGTCAATCACTGTACCGTCCACCCATTTGATGACGGCAATGATCTCATCGGACAGTTTTGGCTTTTCGGGAACACCACAAATGGCTTCCGCTTCTTCCTTCAATTCCTTTATGGTTTTGATGGGAAGGCCTGAATTTTTGGTTTTTTCCATCAGGTCCTGCCTCAACGGGTTAATGGCAATACCCCTTTCGGTAACAATGACATCAATCAATTCACCCGGTCCGCAAAGGGTTGTCACTTCATCGCGGATAACCGGTATCCGGTCACGGAACAGCGGGATGGGAAGAATCGTGGTTTTGGCGAAAAGGCAGTTCTGCCAGCCGCCGATACCGTGCAGCAAATAACCATCGGAGTGAGTGACCACGTTGGCGTTGAAATTAACGTCCACCTCGGTGGCACCCAGCACTACAACGTCAATCATAGAAGCAAAATTACCTTTACCATGATAATTGTAAGAAGTAAAAGGAGAGGTGTTGACGTGGTTCGGGTTTTCGCGCATGGAACGCACACCATCAAGGTCGAACGTCTGACCGTCGAGGATGTAGTCCACCAGTCCTTCTTCCAGCATTTCAACGGCATATTTGTTGCTTCCCGCACGGATAAACCGGGCTTTCCATCCGTTCTTTCTTAAAATATCCCCGAAATAATTACCGATTGACAAAGCCGTTCCCCCGGCACCGGCCTGGTAGGAAAATCCGTCATAAATTAACCCGGTTTTTTCGCAGAATCTGGCAGTTAGTTCGGCAATCAACAAACGATCAGGGCTTTTGGCGATCTTTGTGGTTCCGGAAATGATCTTTTCGGGGATGCCCACTTTGTCCACTTTCACCACATAGTCCACATAGTTGCCATGAATCTGCCAGGGAATTGCGGGGAATGGAACCAGATGATCGGTTACTACGACGACTTTATCGGCATATTGTGAATCGGCAAGGGCAAATCCCAACAGGCCACAAGCCGCATCACCGTAAACACCGTTGGCATTACCGAAGGGATCGGCGGTGGGGGCGGCAATAACCGCAATGTCAATTTGAACTTCGCCATCCTGCACGGCCTGGTAACGGCCACCGTGCGAACGGAGAACACCCAGCCCTTTCATTTTGCCTTCGGAAGCAAACCGGCCCAGCGGCCCGTTCATGCTGCCTTCAATGCGGTTGATTGTACCGTCTTCGAGATAAGGGATCAGATGCTCCTGACAGGGAAACGATGCTGACGGATACCATCGCAGGCCTTTGATACTAAGCTCGTGGGCAATGTCAAATACCTGGTTGGCAATCAGGTCGCCGTTACGGAAATGATGATGGGTTGAAATGGTCATGCCGTCTTTCAGCCCGGCTTTGATGAGCGCTTCTTTTAAACTTTCGACTGTTTTGTTCCCATCCACAGGATAATCGGCACAACTTGCAATCTTCGGCCCGTACTTTCGTCCTGCAGGTTTGTATTTCCCCACACCCTGAAAAGGGATATGCCCTTCACCGTTGATGATGGTGGGAACCACTCGGCCGACTGCATTTTTTATGAGTTTGTCGTATTTTTTCATGGGTTGATTTTTTTTTTCAGGGTAACTGATTTGTGATAGAAGATAATAAAAAGAAATTAATCTTCTAGTTCCATCCAATCTGTATCCAGTTTCCCCATATCCATTGCCATTTGTATGGTTTTCTCTGCCCGTTTCACTACAGGCGGGTCAATCATTTTCGATTCCAGCGACACCACGCCCAGCCCTTTGGCTTCGGCATCTTTAAAAGCAAGGACGATCTTTTTGGCTTTTTCAATCTCTGCTTCTGCGGGAGCAAAATTCTCACGGATCACCTTGATCTGGCGTGGGTGGATGCAGCCCATCCCGTCAAACCCCAATGCTTTGGATGCTTTCACGCTCTTTGCCAGGGCTTCCATATCCGATACATCAGAAAATACAGAATCAATAGGTTGGATACCGGCAGCGCGTGCTGCATTCACTACCATGCTCCGTGCAAAAAACGATTCGTTACCTTTGTTTGTACGCCTTGTCCCGATGTCGGCAGTGTAATCTTCAAGGCCGATAGCCAGTGCAGCCACATTATCTGCTGCCGACGCAATTTGATAAGCATTGATAATACCCAATGCACTTTCGATGATCGGCATGAGCCAAACGGGATAATCAACATTGTGTTTCTTTTTAATACTGTCAATTTTATTATTAACAACATGAACATCGTCGGCTTTCTCGCATTTGGGAATCAGAATAAGATTGACGTGATGCGGAACAACAAATTCCAGATCATCAAGGCCTTTTGGAATTTGATTGATACGGACCATGCGTTCAGCACCATAAAAACTCAGGTTTCGTAAAGCATTCCTTACAAGGAAACGAGCTTCAAATTTTCTTTCGGGCGACACCGAATCTTCCAGGTCGAGGATGATGCCATTGGGGCTGTGAACACCGGCATTGATCATCAACTTTGGGCTATTTCCCGGCAGGTATAAACGTGAAAACCGGAAATCATCTTTCTTGCTGACGGATAAGTTGTCATCAATCACCGGTAAAAGATAATCCCGGTCAATATCCATAACTTTTTTGACGGCGGCTTCAATGCGTGCGGCAATCACAAAATCAAGGGCCCCTGCATCTTCAATGATGATACGGGCATTTTCGATGGCGAAAGTCCTGAGGATATTAAGGGTCAGTTTTTCGATGGACTTTCCGAAAAGTGCCTTTACTTTGCTGTTAATGTCCAAAAGTATGCCCCCGGATAGTTTTAATTCTGTTTCAACATAGCAATCGGAACGGACTTCCTGGCCACGGTTTCCTGCTTTTCCAATAGTTTTCATAAAAGTGGTTTTAGCTTTCGTAATTGATGCAAAGTTAAAAGCAGTTTGATTGAAATCTAAATTATCGGGCAGAAAATAAATATTATGAAGATAAATTTTTCCAAATTCAGTCGTTGGACGCCTATCCTGCCGGGATAAGATAATTGTGACCGCTACCTGATTATATTTATCTTTGCTTACCGGTTCCGAACATTGAAACTTTCTTTCTACTTGCAAATAAAATTATTTCGGAACCGGTTTTTAATGTCCGTATATTCTGTTCGGGGAAAAATATCTCTTTCCTGTATCTTTTGACCCGATAACAGGTGAAATTTTGTCATGTCTGCAATTTCGGCACTCACAAAAGCGGTAATTTTGCATTGGCATATCATTTGATTTATGCCATTAAAATTTTTTGGATTATGGCATTGAAAGAGATTAATTCTTATGACGAGATGCAGAAGAACCTGCAAGAGGGGAAGAAGAACTATGTTCTTTTGTTTAAAAGGGGCTCCGAAGCCAGCGAATGCAGCTATTCAGGTGTTGAAAAAGCTTCCGGAGAACTGAAGGATGTGAACGTGGTGGCAGTAGATGTAACAACCGTCCGCGATATTCATCAAAAATATAATGTCACTTCTGCCCCTTCGCTACTGGTGTTTGAAGGGAAAGACTTCATTAAATCAGTAAAAGGGTGCAACAATAACGGTTTTTATAAATCACTGTTTGAAAGTGCGCTTTTCAGGGCAAAAGCCAAAGACGGCGAAGCCCCGCAGAAACGGGTTATCGTTTACTCGACACCCTCATGCTCGTGGTGTAATGCTTTAAAAAGGCACCTTGATAAATATGGTATCCGTTACCGCAATATTGATGTGTCAAGAGACCAGAAGGCTGCCGAAACCATGGTAAAACACAGTGGACAGCAGGGTGTGCCCCAAACGGATATCAATGGTGAAGTGATTGTCGGATTTGACAAAAACAGGATCAACGCCCTGCTTGGTATCAATTAAAACCGGAAAAAAACAGATCATAAATATTTTTAAAAACAATAAAATTGAGATAATAAAAATTATTAACTAACATTAAATCAGATAAAAGATGAAAGAATTACAGCCTTTGAACGAAAATGTTTTGCTGGATATGTCGCAGGAAGAAGAACAGCAAAAGACTCCCGGCGGCATCATTATTCCCGACACGGCAAAAGAAAAACCGCAGTATGCCAAAGTGGTTGCCATCGGCAATATTGAAAATCCGGGCATTGCAGTAGGTGACACTGTATTTTTCAAAAAGTATTCAGGGACGGAATTTGACTTTGAAGGTAACAAATACCTGATAACCCCTTATGACGACCTGCTGGCCAAAGTGGTCGAGACTGAAGAAATTTAATCGTTTAGGCGGCTTCAGCCGCCTTTTTTTATACCCGGCCCTGAAAGGCTGGGTAACTGACAAAGAAATTTACTTTGTTTTTTTAAAAGCTTTCCCGATATGTTCAATAATATCGCCTGCCAACATACTTTCCTGCCCTATCTTTTTTGCAGCCAGGTCCCCTGCCAGTCCGTGCAGGTACACACCAATGACTACCGCCGCGCCGGAAGAATAGCCCTGGGCAAGTAATCCCGTTATCATCCCTGTCAGTACATCCCCGCTTCCGGCAGTGGCCATCCCCGGATTGCCGGTGGAATTGAAATAGATGCTCTTGTCGGGAAAACAGATAGCTGTGTATGCCCCTTTCAGCACAACATAAACACCATTTATAAAACTGAAATCACGTAGCTTTTCCAATTTTTTATAATCATCGGACCACTTACCGGCCAACCGTTCAAACTCCTTAGGGTGTGGTGTCAGGATGCTGTTTTTGGGCAGAAAAGAAAGCCAGGTTTTGTTTTCCGCAAGGATATTCAGTGCATCCGCATCAAAAACAACAGGGTTTTTATAATTCTGTATCAACAGTTTCAATGCCATTTGCGATTGATGCTCCATGCCCAGTCCCGGCCCAACGCCAATTGCATTATAGATATCCAGATTGGGAACTTCCGAAAAATAATTTTCATACCGGTCAATGCTCAACATGGTTTCGGGCGTTGCAGTTTGCATAATGGCATAACCCGCTTTCGGAATGTGCGTATGCAGCAAACCCACACCCGATCTGAGACAGGCTTCCGAAGCCAGTATGGCAGCCCCCGTTTTTCCATAGCTTCCGGCAATGAGCAAGGCATGGCCAAAAGTACCTTTGTGAGAAAATGTCTGCCGTTGTTTGAGCATGGGTGCAATGTCACACTTGTGCATAAAGTA
This sequence comes from uncultured Bacteroidia bacterium, assembly GCA_913009755.1. Lineage (GTDB taxonomy): Bacteria > Bacteroidota > Bacteroidia > Bacteroidales > F082 > JAADID01. Next base: position 15,658 of record CAJVWU010000005.1, on the reverse strand, counting down.
TTCAGAGACTTTCACCTTGTTAATGAATCCGGGCAAAATCCCGATATCCAGAATATGCCATTGACCAACAAACCGGTCGTTTTCGGGCAACAGAAAAGCCAGTTTCGGAAATTGAAAACTTAAGGTATAATCGGCACTCACGATGGCACCTTTTTTAGCATCGGAATGGCTGTCGGCAAACAGTCCCGAAGGGATGTCAATGGAAATGGTTACGGCAGGTTGCTGGTTGATGTATTCAATCACCTCTGCAATGAAACCTTGTATGGGCCTTGTCAACCCCGATCCGAAAATGGCATCCACAATGATGTCATCTTCTCCGGTTTCAGGAAGTGAACTGCTTTCTTTAAGGTCAGAGATATTTTTTTCAAAGCCTGCTGCGGAGAGCCGTTCAAAATTGATCCTGAAATCTTCTGATGTTTTTTCGGAATACCTGACTATATGTATTTTTACTTCATATCCCTTTTTAGCCAGCATCCTGGACAAGGCCAGCCCGTCACCGCCATTGTTGCCCAGGCCTGCAAAAATATGGATGACATGGGTTTTATCCACCTTCTTTTTGATCCATTTAAACAATTGTTTGGCAGCTCGTTCCATCAGGTCAACGGAAGCGATGGGTCCGTTTTTTATGGTATAGGCGTCAGCCTCCCTGACTTTTTCGATGGGTAGTATTTTCATGATTCAGGCTTTTTTTACAAAGTTACTAATTTGTTTGACGGATTTGCGTTGGCCTGTCAATCAGGAAAAATATTTTGGTTAAAAAAAAATTACCAATTAATTTAAAAGAATAAATTTGCGCAACGGTTACCAACATGAGAATGAAGATTCTTTATTTTTTTATCCTTTTTTTCCTTTCCGGCCTTTTTGCTTACGGGCAGGATACCCCAAAATGGATTATTCATTATCACCATGGACTGGAACTAAAAAGTTCCGATGACCGGTTTAAGCTCAAAATGGGTGGGCGAATTCAGTTTGATATCATGGGCATTTATCAGAACCCTTCTTTATCAGAGGCTTTTGAGGCACCTAGCGGAGCAGAATTCCGGCGGTTGCGATGGTACACATCCGGTACGCTTTATGGTAACATTAAGTTCAAATTACAGTTTGATTTTTCCAGGGGTGATGCGGGGGTTAAAGATGCTTATATCGAAGTGGAAAAAATTCCCTGGATTGGCCATTTCAGGGCGGGGCATTTCAAACAGCCTTTCGGGCTGGAAATGCAGACAAGTTCCAAATACGTGCTGTTTATGGAAAGAGGCCTGACCAATGCTTTTACCCCGGAACGTGATCTGGGATTTATGATTTATAACAAACATTTTAACAAAAGATTTACCTGGTATGCCGGTTTCTTTTATCCATCAGGAAGCATTGGCAAATATCTCGGTGATCAATACCGGTTGACATTCAGGATTACCGGATTGCCTGTTTATAAACCGGAAGGCCGTTATACGGTATTACACCTCGGCGTTGCCTATGAAGATCAGTTCCAGAATAATGAAGAATTTAAGTTGTACGAAAGGCCTGAGGCACACCTGGCTCCGAAATATGTAAACCTGAAAATTGACCGGTTGACAAGGGCGAATGTATTTGGGGGAGAATTTTCATTTGTGTCAGGGCGGTTTGCACTGCAAAGTGAATTTATGCTCGCTGAAGTGCGGCCATCTTTATCTTCATCACCACAAACGAAAGTTTATAACTATTCTGCTTATTATGGCAGTTTTAGTTGGTTTATTACCGGAGAACACCGGAATTATAGTCCTTCAAAAAGTGCTTATGACAGAATAATCCCAAAAAAGAATCTGGGCAAAGGAGGGACCGGAGCCTGGGAACTGGCATTAAGGTTCTCACATATTGACCTGAGTGATAAAGATTTAAACGGTGGGACAATGACTGACTTCACTTTCGGGATAAACTGGTATCTGAATCCTGCAACACGGTTCATGTTCAATTATATTTATTCTGACGTTATGAATACAGGACATGCTGATATCGCCATGGTCCGGTTTCAGGTGGCTTTTTGATTTAATAACTAAGATGATACAACAATCCGAAAATGGCCCGACAAAAAAAACCATTACCACTTATTGAAAAGCTTGAAATAACGGATGCCGGTTCTGAAGGCAAAGCCCTCGGACGGTGGAATGACCGGGTTGTGTTTGTACCCTTTGCCGCACCCGGTGATGTAGTGGATGTTCAGGTTTATAAAAAGAGAAGATCCTATTTTGAGGGAAGGATCGTTGCCACTCATAAAAAATCGGACTTACGAATTCAACCGATATGTTCACATTTCGGGCTTTGCGGCGGTTGCAAATGGCAGCATCTCGACTATCGGTACCAACTGGTTTTCAAGCAAAAACAAGTTCAGGATGCACTGGACAGGATAGCCAAAGTGCCTTATCCGGGCATAGCACCTATCATCGGGGCTGAAAACCCGTACTATTACCGCAACAAGCTGGAGTTTACTTTCTCCGACAGACGGTGGCTGACCAGTAAAGATACTTCAAAAGCAGAGGGAGGCCCTGAAGACACCAACGGGCTGGGGTTTCATCTTCCCGGCATGTTTGACAAAATACTGGATATTGACACGTGCTATTTGCAAAAAGAACCATCTAACGAAATACGGTTGGCGGTCAGGAATTTTGCATTGGAACACAATTACCCGTTTTATAATGTGAGAAACAACGAAGGGTTGCTCCGCAATTTGATCATTCGTAATTCTTCTGCAGGAGATTTAATGGTGATCGTGGTTTTTGGTAAAAATGACAGGGAGAAAATTGATGAACTGTTAAGTTTTATCCGGGGAAAATTTCCGGAGGTCTCCTCGTTGATGGTTGTGATCAATGAAAAGAAAAATGATTCGATTTCTGATCTCAACGTGCAGTTGTTCTATGGCAAAGATCATTTAATGGAACAAATGAAACCGGCAGAAGCCGGCCAAACACCTTTACAATTCAAGGTGGGGCCTAAATCCTTTTACCAGACCAATCCCGGACAGGCACAAAAACTTTATCAGGCAGCATTCGATTTTGCCGGTTTCAAAGGTGATGAACTTGTCTATGACCTCTATACCGGCACTGGCACCATTGCAGCATTTATTGCAAGATCTGTTAAGCATGTGATTGGTGTTGAATATATTGAGGATGCCGTTGGCGATGCCAGGGAAAACATGAAACTGAATACCATTGATAATGTGGAGTTTTATTCAGGGGACCTGGCAAAATTGCTTGATGAGGAATTTTTTGCCACACATGGCAAACCGGAGATCATTGTGACTGATCCACCACGTGCGGGGATGCATCCGAAAGTAGTTCGGCAAATACTTTTGGCAGAGCCTCAAAAGATTGTGTACGTGAGTTGCAACCCGGCAACCCAGGCAAGGGATATTGCTTTGCTGAATGAGAAATATGAAGTAAAAAAAGTGCAACCGGTGGATATGTTCCCTCAAACACACCATTTGGAGAATGTGGTGCTGCTGGAGAGGAGGTAAGGCGTTGCACGCAGTGTAGAAAGCCTCCGGCGCGGCGGCAACAGTTTTTTCGAGACCTTTCGGTTAACAGGACCTGAAGTTGAAAACAGATATAATAAAAGACAATTGCCGAACAAGTTATTTTTATAATAATGGAAAGATAAGCTCCCCCGCCTGTATGCCTACTTGTCTGAAAAACTCTTTTGAATCATCGGATGCATTGCTCAGTAACCCATATTACCGTAATGACAAAGCCTTCCATAGCAACATTTGGTTGTATCAAAGATCAAACCTTTTCCAGCATCTCTATCGCCAGCAGCCCGGCTTCATCAATTGACTTCCCCAGGGACAGGAAACCGTGGTCTTTTATTTCGATGAAATTATGGTTGTCCAGCACTTCCAGGATACTGTCCACAACTTTCGTGGTTCCCGGTTCAACAAACTCCCCGGTGGTGACAATGCCTGTTTTTTCCGCATTTTGGGTAATGGCCCGGCAATGCCCGTGCAGAATGGCCATCACATCCGGGCGTTCACGGAAAATAGCATAATGTAACATGGTTTCCGACGAGGGCTCCCTGTTTTTTTCCCCCGAAGCATAAACAATGGCTTTTTCAAGGTCAACACCGCTAACGGTAAAAAATGCTTCGGGAGGCAATTCTTCTGCAAAACTGGTACGGGCTGCCGTAATGATGAAAATATTTTCCCCTTGCTGAACCCTGAAGCTCATGTTGCCATACGTACCTCCAGGATAAAAAGGCGCCAGGTTTTTTTCATGAAAGATGCGGCACCATTTCCGCAGTTCGTCAATCCGCACACCGGAAGGAATTGTATCATCCTCAATGATTGTTTGGTATTTTACCCCTTCGTAAGCCATTTGATTTTGAGATTTATGTTTCCATCATTATAAAATTCACAATTTCACTTTTCCACCCCTGATTTCCCTCCGAAGAATCAAAATTAGCAATTATAAGGTTAGAGAAATTATTGTATCGTTAGAAAAAGAACAACATCAATTAAAAAATCGTGAAACAAACCATTGAACCTTTGTTTTATAACACATCCGGGCGGGCCTACCATAATAATTGGTAGCTTTGTATAATCATGCCACCACAAAAAACCATACTGGTCTGTCCGCTGGACTGGGGACTTGGCCATGCTACCCGGATGGTTCCCGTTATTCAGTTGTTGCTCGACAAAGGGGCAAAGGTGATCATCGGCGCTGACCACCGCCCGTTGAGCTTCCTGATGCAACGTTTCCCCGACTGTGAATTTGTCAAACTTCCGGGTTTCACCCCTGTCTATCCCAAAGACGGCTCCATGGCACTGGTCATGCTGAAATCATTCCCTCAGATGCGTGCGGCAGCCCACAAAGCCCATGAACTTCTGCAAAAGATCATTGCTGAAAAACAGGTTGACATTGTCATCTCGGATAACCGGTATGAACTGCATTCGGAAAAAGCACGGAGTATTTTTGTTACCCACCAGCTTGACATTGCCACACCAGGCATCACAGCACCTGCCAAACCCATCATCCGGGGAATCATCAAGCAGTACATCCGTAAATACGACGAGCTCTGGATACCCGACTTCGAAGAGGAACCCAACCTTTCAGGAAAACTGTCACACATCAAAAACATGCCGGTAAGCCACTATCATTTCATCGGGCCGTTGAGCCGTTTCAGTCTGGTAAATGCAGAACCCCGGACGGAAAAAACCGAAATCCTCGCCCTGTTGTCCGGTCCGGAACCCCAGCGTACACTTTTAGAGGACCTACTCATCAGGCAAATCGCGGCATCCGGGAAAAAAGCCGTGATCTTACAGGGAAAGCCGGAAGAAAACCCGGAACCTCAAACCGGCAATATTAAACTCCTCCCCCACCTTCCTGACGCGAAACTGGCAGGACTGATAAAATGCGCAGGAACAATCATCAGCCGGCCGGGCTATTCAACCATCATGGACCTGGCTGTGCTTGGCAAAAAAGCCGTTTTCATCCCCACCCCCGGACAAACGGAACAGAAATACCTCGCGGAACGGTTTAAAAATAAAAAAATCTTCTACTCCGAACCGCAGAAATCCTTTGACCTCCACCGGGCACTGAAAGAGCAGGAAAAATACAAAGGTCTGTCAATGGATTTACATTTTGGGGGGCTTAAAGAACGGATCAGATCGGTTTTGGCCTGATTTAAAAGCAGATAAGATCATAAGATATAGCCGGTTGAATTGTTCTTTTCAAAAAATTTATTTCTGAATTTTTGATCTTCCATCAAATTTTATTACCTTGCAAAGCATATTCATCCGGTACGTCCGGAATGCCACACCAAAATATAAAGTCATGAAAAAATTAATTATCCTGTTTCTTGGTATGTTTTTATCGGTATATACATTCGCCCAATGGGAATGGCAAATACCTAAACCGACAGGGGCAGCCCTGTCCGATGCGGGCTCATTTGCAACTGATATCGTTTTTGCCGTCGGGCTGAATGGAACGATCATTAAGACAACCGATGGCGGTTCCTCCTTTGTTCAGATTGAATCGGGAACAAAACAATTTTTAAAAACTATTTACTGCATCAATGAAAACGTCGGTTGGGTCAGTAGCGATTCCGGGCTGGTTTTAAGGACCGAAAACGGCGGCTCGGACTGGGTCAAAGTAAGCAACTCAAAGGCTTGGGAAAAATCCTCGTTTTTTGCCCTTGATGAAGGCCGGGCATGGTTGTCAACGGATTACGGGAAGCTGTTGAAAACAACCGACGGCGGGCAAAACTGGGAAAATATCGAAACCGGCATTGGTAAAAGCTTTAGCCTCATTACATTCATTGATGCAACGACCGGCTTTTCGGTGATCAATGAATCAACTCCGGAACATGAATCTATTACCGACACCGTTGTTTTAAAGACACAGGATGGCGGACAACATTGGGACACGCTGGATTTGACTTTTCATGAGAATATAAATTTTATTAAAACGTTTCAGGACGATCATATCTGGATTGGGACTTATGGCTATCTGTTAAAATCGGATGACCGGGGACAAACCTGGGATACGGTGTGGCTGCCGGGCAACAGATCTGATGAAGAAGCGGTAAGCGTTGCTTTCCGTTCCCCTGATTCTGTCTGGTTATTATACAGGCAACCGGGAGATTGGATGATGTATTATTATATTGATTATACCGTTGACGGTGGCCTCACGTGGCAAAAAAAATATGAAAGTATTTCTTCCTGGTGGGGCAATAGTTGTAATAACAGCATAAATGAACTCTTTTATACTTCCGGAACCTGCTGGGCGGTTGGCGGCCCGGGTACCGTGTTGTCATACGGAATCGGCGATACGGCATGGCAAAAACATTATAAAACAGCCGGGGGAAGTCTTCGTGACCTGTATTTCCTTGACGGGCAAAACGGGTATGCAGTCGGGGACATAAATACGCTTCTCAAAACACAGGACGGCGGTAAAAACTGGGAAATCGCCGATGACCTGCCCGGCGACTATGGCTTCAGGGTTTATTTTACTTCTAAAGAACGCGGGTTTGTCTCCATCGTTAACGAGGGGCTTTTCAGGACAAATGACGGCGGAAAAACATGGAAAAATGTTTTGGAAAAAGACGGTTTTCTTGTGAGTATCCTTTTTGACGGAACCGAAGAAGGATGGGTGCTGCACAGTCACGGCGAAATGTACCATACCACCGACGAAGGGGAAACCTGGCAACTGTTGTCAACCCTTCCCCTTTCCACCTGGTGGGATGCTTGTTTCACCAGTCAAAACACAGGATTTGTCAGCGGTAAAGAAGGGATCATGAAGTCAAGCGACGGGGGTTTTACATGGCAGCAAGTGTTTAATCCCGGCATTTTCATCAACGATATTGATTTTATTGACTTTCAAACCGGCTGGGCTGTGGGTGATGAAGGACTTATTTGTAAAACAACCGACGGGGGCGACACCTGGAAGATCATGGATACCCTGACAAATACTTCGCTTTACGATATCAGTTTTATAAATCACCAAACGGGCTATTTGGTCAGTGACGGATATGGTGTTTTCCGTACGGATGACGGTGGGGAAAACTGGGAGTTTGAACCTGTTCTCGGTTTACCGATGATTTTAATGGCAGGCAACTGGGATGTACTTTTAACACACAATAATGACATCTGGACACTTTATAACTGTCAAATCCTGCACAAAACCGACCAAACCACGGGAATAGAACAGGGACTGGTTACAGCACACAATGAGATTACGCTTTTTCCCAATCCTTCTTCCGGTCGTTTGATCATTGAAACCGGTATCGACCTGCAAGAGATCATGATCACCAACATAAACGGACAGGTTTTATTTTCGGCAAAGATTGAAAAAACCAAACGTACGGAACAGGACATCAGTTTCCTGAAACCAGGAATCTATTTTGTAAGAGCCCTGACGGAAAAAGGCATCGCAACGGGTAAGTTTGTAAAGATGGAATAAGTTTATCACCGGGAAAAATTTATGGTTCTAAAAAATAATCTCCCCTTTGTTACGTTACAACAATACCCAAAAACCTTCTGTCATGAAAAAACCAGCATTATTTATTCTTTTCCTAATTCCGCTTTTCGCCTTTTCCCAACAAAATTCCGTTCTTTCCACCGGCAACTGGTACAAGATTTCGGTTGATGAAACGGGGATTTACAAAATTACTTACGATGACCTGACCGGTTACGGCATTGACCCCGGCCAGATTGATCCCCGCAACATTGCCCTGTACGGAAATCCCGCGGGCATGCTTCCCGAACCCATGGATGATCCTTATTACACCGATCCCACTCCATTGGCTATTGAGGTCATCGGCGAGGATGACGGTTCGTTTGACCCGGAAGATTACATTCTGTTTTACGGTCAAAGCCCGGTGATCTGGAAATATGATCCGGAAACCAAACAATTCCATCATGAAATAAATCTTTATACCCAACAGACATTTTATTTTTTAACCGTATCGGATGAACCCGGTAAACGAATTCAAATCCAGCAAAGCGAAACTTTGCCACACAACGCAATCATTGACACGCTTGACCTTTTGATTTGGCACGAAAAAGAATTAGTTAACCCGGGAAAGACCGGCAAAAGATGGCTGGGGGAATGGTTTGCCGAAGATATCAATCGGGATTTTGATTTTGACCTGAACAATTATGAACTTTACCCCCACGGTCACCTGTTTTTTACAAGTTTAATGGCCAGAACCAATGAAAAAAGTTACTTCAACATTTCCATAAACAATACGGCTTTTGCCCCTGTTACCATGAATCAGGTTAATCCTCAAAGCTCTTATTCTTTTTACCGCCAGTCCACTTTCGATACGGTTTTCAGCTTATCCGGAAATTCAGTCACCGTTTCTTACAATTTTACTCCTGCAGATGATGAGGCCAAAGGCTGGCTTGATTATTTTGAAATGGACATTAAGCTAAAGCCCGTTTTTTCCGGTGGTCAGATGTGTTTCCGCTCATCACAGAATATCGGGCCCGGAACTGTTGCTCTTTACCAGTTGAAAACCAATCAGCCCGAAGACCTCATGGTGTGGAATGTGACCGATCCGCTGAATATTTCAAACATGGAGTTGAATGTTGAAAACAACTCCGTTTGGTTTAAGATCAGAAATGATGATCTGCTTGAATTTTGTGCATTCAACGGAAGCACATTTTATTCACCGGAATTTGAAGGTCAGGCCGAAAACCAGAACCTGCACGCTGCACAACCGCCCGACCTGTTGATCATCACCTATCCCGGATTTCTGGAACAGGCCAATCAACTGGCTGCTTTTCATGAAGAAAACGACGGAATGAGCGTGGGTACTTTTACAACTGACCAGATTTACAATGAGTTTTCGAGCGGTACACAGGATGTGATGGGTATCCGGAATTTTGTGAGGTATTTATGGGAAAAATCCGGTGAAACCAAACCAGCCTACCTTTTGCTCTTTGGCGATGCCTCTTATGATTACCTCGACCGTGTGGAAAACAACACCAATTTTGTCCCGACGTATGAAAGTTGGGAATCATCTAATATTGTGAACTCCATTGCAACAGATGATTATTACGGACTGAAAAGTTTTGAAAACGAAAGTTCTCCCAAAGTTGCCGTTGGCAGAATACCTGTCAAAACAACGGAAGGAGCCAATGTCGTGCTGGATAAAATTGAAGCATACAACAGCCCGTCTGCGCTGGGCAACTGGAAAAACCAAACGATGTTCATTGCCGATGACGGGGATAACAACCTTCATCTGAAAATGGCCGACAGGTTGACAGGGGAAGCAGATACAAACAGTCCTGTGTTTGATCAGACCAAATGTTATTTTGATTTCTATCAACTGATTCAGACCGAAGAGGGGCCGAGGTACCCTGAAGTGACCACCACCATCAATGAAAAAACCAATGAGGGGGTATTTTATGTTAATTACACAGGACATGGCGGGACAGAACAACTGGGGGCAGAACGGGTATTGTCGAAAGACGACCTGGATGAATGGAACAATATGAATAATCTGCCATTATGGGTACTGGCTTCAGGAGATGTTGCCCATTATGATGATCCTGAAAATACTTCGATCGGTGAAGCCATATTTCTAAAAAAAGATGGCGGAGCAATAGCGCTAATAGGTCCCGACAGAGCCGTATTTGCCCACTCCAATATGATCTATAATATGGCCATTTTATTAAAGTTTACAGATCAGTCGTTGCAGGGCATTTTACGCTTCGGCGATTTGATGATACCACAACCTTTGGGAAATAGCAACGACATGAAGTTCACCCTGCTCGGAGATCCGGCGCTGAAAATCCGCTTTCCCGAATTTAATGTGAACACCACAATGCTGAACGGTATTGACATCGAAGATTTTTCAGATACCATCCCTCCCGGCAGTTTTTTAAAAATTAAGGGGAAAATCACAAATAAAGATGATGGCAGTCTGCAAACGGACTTTAACGGAAATGTTTACCTGAAAATATATGCACCGCCTACCATGCGCTCAACTTTAGGCAACAACGGCAACCCTGTTGCAGAAGTGGAAGTGCAGGATAGTGTTTTGGTTGAAGGTACGGCCACGGTTGAACGCGGTGAATTTGAAATGCAGGTCGTATTACCGGCAAAATACTACGAAAATTTTGGCAACCTGAAATTGTCCTGGTATGCCGAAAACGGCGTAACCGATGCCAACGGTTATTACAACCAACTGATGTTTGGGGGCGAACCCACTGCCATCGCCGAAGGAAACGAGTTCCTTGATCATGTGAAAGTTTACCCGACAGCCTTTAGCGACTACCTGAATATTGAACTTCCCGAAACAGGCCAATCCGTTACTTACCGGATTTACAATACGGTGGGTATGGAAGTGTATTCGACAAAAAGCCGATACTCCGGGGGTGTTGAGCAAATTCATATCCCTGTCCTGTCAAAGGGGATGTATATCCTGAATGTGAATATTGCCAAAGGTTCCAGAAATTTTAAGATTTTCAGGTATTGATTTTTTGACCAGGCGGGTAGCTTTATTCCCGCATGGTCGAAATATCTTATCCCCACCCTCCGGTAAAAGCTGCTGACTTTATCTCTTGGAGGTGCAAAAAACCTTTTCGACCCGGCGGGAGCAGGCCCGCCCGCCGGGTCAGCGAGTTTTTACAAGAAAATCTGGGCTTGCAGGATCACACTGTTTTTTCTTTCCGGTTTGGTATCGCCGCTATACTGATCCTGCGTTGCATCATATTCCAGGGTAATTTTTGCATGCTGTCCGTTAAGGAACATATTCAACCCTGTCCGTACGGCATTTCCCGGATGGTCAAAAGCAGTAAAATTAGCCGTGTTGAAAGCCGTGTATAACTGTAAGCTCACTTTATCGCTGAAATGGGGAAACAGATAACCGGCCTGAAGCAGGATCGAATTCCCTGTTCCATAGGTTTGACCGTAAGTATATTTTGGGCCGTAATTAAACGAGTAGTATGCACCGTAAGCCGTCAGACCGCCTGTTCCCAGGGGCGTATCATAAAACACATCAACAGCATAAACAGAAACATTATTTTGGGTAACGGTCAGGGCGGAGTTATAAGTAACACTTCCGTTAGGATGGGCAAAAAAGCCCGCCCCTACGTTGAGCACTTTCTTTTTACCGAGATAAGTTCCAGCCCGGTAAGGCAGTTTGTTGGATTCTTTGTCAAATATCTGATATTCGAAATACCCCTGGTATGACCATGCCGCTCTTTTTAAATTATTGAAATTGTCTTTGTAATTATCGTACATATACCTGCTGGTATAAAGCGTTTGTCCGTCCCAGCTATCATAACCCTCTGCCGAAGGTATTTTTGAAACATCCAATGAATTGACAATCGGAGAATTTACGGATACCCTGTAAGCAAATCCGCCGGCCATACCTTTGGCATAAATCCCAAGATGACGGGCATATTGATCGGAAAGTCCAAGTGTGGCCCACGCGCGCCGGTAATTATCCAAGGTCATAAATCCCAGCGTGCTCTGACTGGTAATCCTTGAGATACCGTTCCAGTAATGCAGCCCCCCGCCAATGTAAAGATACTTTTGAACAATGGCATATTCCATCCAAAGTGCATGAAGGAACAATTGTGGTGCATTGGAGCGGTTTCCGATGGGATCCATATTATTAGCACTCAAGCTATTCACGCCAAAATGCATCAGGATCAGAAAGCGTGGTGAAATCTGGGCGTAGGTAAGAAAGCGGGCCCTGCGTAACAAGGGATTAACCTGAAAATCGCCATTGGCGTTTTTATTTCCGGTCAGCCAAAACTGTCCCCACATAAGAAAACGGATGTATTTGCTCCCGTCCTTCGACAGTTTTAAAGTAAGTGGCTTGTACTTGTTGTCTGTCCGGGGTACGGTTATATCACCTTTCTTCTGGGGATAAACATAGACAAATACAAAGGTCAGCATCACAACAATTAAAAGGAACTTTTTCATAATTTCTGGTTTAAGGTGAATAATCCTATTGTTATTTTTTTCACTAAGAAAGTTTTTGAAATTTCTTGTTAAGAATCAATAAAAATTGGCCTTTTAAAACAATATTTTTTTTATCAGCATTTATTTATGATTTTTGGTTGAATTAGTGAACCCCGGCCATTCCCGGAAAATTATTTTTCTGTTATTTTTTTAACATAAAAACGTCAGGCGCAGCAAAAAAATCATTGCGCTTTTACAGATTGTGTGTGAGAAAAGACCTTGCTGACTCAAAGATCAATAAAGCGGGTAAAAAAATGTTACTACAAAATTGTATTTCAGCATAAAAAACCCGGAGTGCAATCAGATGCACTCCGGGCTATAAACAAAACAAACTAAAACTCCATTCTATCTCTTAACAAACTGCCGGGTTAATATTACCACGTTGCCTTTCTGTATCTTAATGATATATAAACCGTTTACCAGATTGGAAACATCAAAGTGCAAACTTTGCTTTCCGCTGGTTGCCTCCATCGTTTTTTGTAATACTACCTGACCCGGAAGGTTGGAAATACTAATTTCTGTTTTTCCTGAAACCGCGTTATTAAATTCAACTGTCAGGGTATTTTGTGCCGGGTTGGGATAAACAAGCAGTTTTGAATTTTCTTTTTCTTCTCCGATGCCTGTACAATTATCAATAGTTACATCAAATTCCTCTGATGATCCGGAACACCCGGGATCAGATTCTTCGGCAACCGTGAGATAACCTGTTCCCGGTTCTCCCCAAAATACCGTTACAGCTGATGTTCCCTGTCCATCGGTAATGGTTCCCCCGGTAACCTCCCAGGTATAAGTGCTTCCGTCGTTGTCTTCGGTGGAATAGTCTTCCGAAGTGTTGTCGCAAACTTCATTCTCTCCCGTAATTACCGGTACAGGTATATCACCAACCTCCACATCCAACGTAGAGGGGTTACCCTCTCCACAAGCATTCACCCCTGCAATAGAAACAGTGGCCGTACCCGAGAAATCACTATTCCACTCCACTGTTGCCGAAAGGACGTTGCCGGTGATGGTTCCTGCCGTATCGGGGGACAATGTCCAGACATAGCTGTCGGCATCATCCGAACCTGAAGAAGTATAATCCGATGTTTCATTGTTGCAAACGGTATCAGGGCCGGTGGGGTCACCGGGCTCCAGTGGCGGGTAAAGAATAATCACCTGAACCTGGTCTGTCATCATCTGGTTGCAATTCCCGTTGGAGCCATAAACCGTATAATACCCTTCATCCGTAATCAATCCGAAACTGATTGCACTTCCGGTACCGTCCACGGTGTTGCCGGTCGGGTCACCATCCAGGTAAAGTTCGTAGCTTATGCCTGTTTCTGATCCGTCGAGTGTGATTTCCACACCATCGCCGCCAAGGCAATAACTTCCTCCGCCTTCAACCGTAAATAATGAAGGACTTTGAAAGACTGTCCCCTCAAAATTATCAGACCATGTGCCATCACCGCACAGATTGGCAGCTCTCACTTTTATTGTGAAATCACCTGTCCAGTTATCCGCTGCAGTCAATGTAGCCAATGTGTCTTCCCATGTTATTGTTCCGGCATTGGCAGGGTCAAGTTCCCAATCATAGCTCTGGGCATACTGAACGGCATCCGTTGTATAATAATAGGCGTTCCCCGTACAGACCGTATCACTTCCGTCAGGTGTACCGGCCTGTGCAGGGGTTTCCAAAACGGTTATGTAATTATATTTTGTTTCCGTTTCCGAACCGCTGCCATCGGAAACAGTAAGCGAAACATCATAAATGCCCGGTGTATTGTAAACAACCGAAGGGTTCTGGTCAGTGGATGAGGAAGGTGTTCCCCCTGTAAAAGTCCATGACCAGGAGGTAGCACCTGTTGACAGGTCGGTAAAATTCACCGTGCTGCCGGTACAGGTTATGGTGTTGTCGGCCGTGAAATCAGCAGTAAGGGGGGGGGATTTCCTTATGATGTAACCTTGCGAACCACAAGCATATCCGGTTTTGTTCTGGGTGTATTTTATTTTGTATATATGAGATGATCCGCTTCCGTTAAACTCCATCGTCCAGTTGGAACCGCTGTCGGTTGTTTTGTAAATATTTTCATCGGTACCGCCAATGTAAGCACTGTCCGAATTAAATACATGCACCCCGGAAAGATTTTCATACCCAGTTGAATAGGATGACCAGTTATTTCCGCCGTCGGTAGTAGAAAACATTTTTCCGTCCTCGCCGCCGACAACACCAAAATCGCCGATAAAATCAACACCAAAAAAATAATAGGTGGGCGTTCCGGAGTAAATCTGCGACCACGTTAATCCGCCGTCGGTTGATTTTGAAATCTTTTCATCGCCCCCAACCGCGTAAAGTGTAGAAGCATCAGCATAGGCCACATCCTGAACATTTTGGCTGATCCCTGTGGCAGTTGTCCAGGTATCGCCCCCGTCACTGGTTACATAAATGGCGTCACTACCTGCACTAAGTGTAACCACGGCAATGCCGTTGTTTGCATCCCAAAAATCCAGGTCATGAAAATACCAGTTTCCGGAACCCACGGTCATGGTGGTCCAGGATGTTCCCCCATCGGTGGTTTTAGCAAAATAATTATTCCACCCGGCAATAAAGCCGGTATCGGCAGAGGTAAACGCAATGGCTTCGATACCATCCAATGTGTTTCCCGAACCTCCCAAAAGTGTGGTCCATGTATCCCCGCCCATCGGAAGTTTTTATAACAACGCCATTGGCATTGTAAGTATATTGCATACCTACGGCATATCCCACCTCATTTTGCCCGGGAGGAAAACTGATGTCAAACAGGATATAACCTGTTCCTGTGGTCAATTCTTGCCAGGTCTGCCCAAAACCTGTTGCCCAACTCAACATCAGGGCAATAAGGAGCATATTAATCCATTTGTTTTTCATCGCTATTTCTTTTTTGTTGTTACTGATTTACTTTGCAAAGCATCATAAATTTTTTTCAATGCTTTGTTTTCATTTTTTTTCAAATCGCTGATTTCATCCAGTTTCCGGAACAAATCTTTTTCTTCATCTTCATTCTTTTTCCTGTTTTCCATGGCTCATCATTTCTTTTGCTTGCAAAGCAGCATCAATTATTCATATATATATGAGTCCACTCTAAAAAGCATCAATATTTTATCTACTGTAGGCTGCCGTATTTGACGTCAAGCTTGAAGGGTGTGCAAATATCGAAAATATAAACACTTCAATAAGTTTATGGGTTGCAGAAACAAAT
>CAJVWU010000004.1 GCA_913009755.1 uncultured Bacteroidia bacterium | reverse complement strand
CAGGTAAACCATAATCGTCAATCAATATCTTTTCTGACAGGTAGGTCATAACCAGTATATTTTTTGACTGCTCTGCAATGATCCTGACCATTTTCAATATTTTATCATCAGGTTTTGGTAAAATGGTGGCTAAATTTTATTTTGATGTGCGGGCTATTAAACTGTTTCCGATATATTTTGCAAATACCCATCGAATCTTTAATAAACTTTTAAAGGATAATCCTGAAAGGATTTAACATGAATAACCCTGCACGAAGTGCGGGGAAAATAGAATAACAGTTAACAAGAACCCTTGCAAGGGTTCAATAAAAAATAAAAATGAGCACCTATACACAAATTCTTTTTCAGATAGTTTTTGGGACAAAAAATAATGAACCGACCATAATAATATCCGGTCAGGAAAGTCTATACAAGTATATCTGGGGAATCTTGAAAAATAAAAAATGCCATTTATATCGAATTGGTGGAGTGAAGGATCATATTCATATCGTAACACATATACATCCTACTATTGCAGTTGCCTGTTTAATAAAAGATATAAAGATTGCTTCATCTGATTATATCAAAACTAAAAATATTTTCCCCAACTTCAACGGTTGGCAAGATGGATATGGAGCATTTACTTACTTGATTTCGGCTGGAGAATTCCGTTTTTGTTCGGCGCAGTAATCGGCATCGTTGGCCTTTACCTCCGAAAAGACATGAGCGATGATGAACATTTTAAGAAAATAATGAGTGAACAACAGACCTATAAAATACCGCTGGCCGAGTTTTGGGCAAATTACAAGTTACCGTCTTTCAAAATAATCATGTTAAGCTGGGCATTTGGCGTTTCGGTTTACCTGATCTTTATTTTCCTTCCGTCCTACCTGTATACATTTATCCATGTAAAACTCAGCGATGCACTTTCTGCCCATACCCTTGCCATTATTTTCATGATGCTGCTTATTCCTTTGTTTGGCCACCTGAGTGATAAAGCAGGCAGAAAACCCATTCTCTTTATTTCACTCATTGGATTTGTGATTTTTTCCTACCCGCTTTTCTCATTGATGGTTAAAAATACTTTTTTAGCTATCCTGACAGCCTTGCTGGCATTTGCAATATTAGAAGCAATGTTTCAGGGAGTTATGCCGGCAATAATGACCGAGTCGTTCCCTGCAAGGGTAAGATACACCGGACTTTCGGTTAGTTATAATATTTCCATGGCAATATTTGGCGGCACAACCCCTCTTGTTTCTGTCTGGCTGACCAAGGTTAGCGGGGGCAATGTATGGATGCCGGCCTACTACTTAATTGCTTCCGTTATTATAGCAATAATAACGTTATTGTTTATGCCGGAAACTTATAAAAAGGAATTGGATTAGGAGGGGTTAAGAAGTATTGAAAAACACCAGGAATCAGAATGACAGTGTCCTTTTTTTGATTTTTCCGGAATCATGAAAAATGGTTATCTCAGGCTTTTCACTCAGGAAGCACCATATTGTCAAGGATATCCTTCAGCTTAAACTTTACAATCCCCGACCGGCTGTCGGAAACGGCATAAGGCAGCACAAGGTATCCGTTATGGATGATTCCACCACAGGAATACACGACATTGGGCACATATCCGTTGCGTTCATTTTCCTCGGGCACCAATAACGGCTCTTTTATTTCCCCGATGATTTTTAAGGGGTTTTTCAAATCGAGCAGTAGTGCGCCGATGGTATAAGTCCGCATGGGCCCCACTGCATGGGTAAGCACCAGCCATCCTTTCTCTGTTTTAAGAGGTGGCCCACTGTTGCCAATTTGGATTAACTCCCACTCATATCGTGGTTCCCGCAACAATTTGGGTTTTTCCCAATGATGGATGTTGTTGCTATACATAATGTACAGGTTCACATTGTCATTCCTTGAAATCATGGCATATTTTCCGTTTATCTTTTCAGGAAAAAGCGCCATGCCTTTGTTTTGCGAACCGGAACCTGTTAGAACACTAATCCGGAAGTTGAAAAAATCCCTTGTTTCCAGCAACTGGGGTAAAATAGAAAATCCGTTATAGGCCGTATAAGTCCCGCAATAAATGGTGTTGCCACGGCTGTCACTTAATGGGGTGAAACGAACATCTTCAATGGCTTTTATGTCAGTCTGCATCCTGGGAAAAATCACCCGTTGTGAAATATCCGTATCCGTATCGAATTTTATTTGATACGTTGACCGGGCCAGCCAGTTTAAGGTTTGAATAGCCCGGTTCTCTGAATCTGTAAGACGATTTTTCTTTTCGAACCGGCTAATGGCTTCGTTCAATTCATTCAGGTTGAAATCATCCAGCAACTGATCAAAGACCTCTTTAACAGGCTCATACTCTTTGATCTCTTTCATTTTCATCCTGAAATTCTCCTTGGTGTATTCCGGAATATCTGTTACCTTAGCCCTTTCAATAACATTAAATGTTTTGTTCATCCTGATGTTTCCTGTTTTGTCCAGGATTCCGCTGCGGAAAACAACAGAAGACATGTGCCCTTCGCCTACAGCCCTGAAACTGATGATGACTTTAAGTTCATCGGGTTTTGCATGATTTTGAAAAGGGTCGGCAACAATGGAAGGGTTAAACAAAGCGGCCGCCTCAATTGAATATTCATTTGTGAAATAGGCACCGATCAACAGCTTGTTTTCAATGCTTAACTGTTCCAGGTCATTCTTGTTCAGATCGGAAACGACTTTATCGAAATTATTCTTTAAAATTCTTTTCAGGTTTTTATGCCGGTGTTCATAATTTTTAAGAATCTGATCCAATAATTCCGTTTTTCTTTCTTCCGGCATATCACGAATACGGCTGATGATTTTCCCGGCCCTGTCCTTTTCAATATGCAAACGCTTGGCAATTACCTTGCTTTCGTCCGGTTTAAAGGAAATATTTTGCTTTGATGACCTGATTTGACTTCTGACGTGTAACATACCATTAAACGCTTTTTTTAAAAGAATGCGCAGTTTACAATTTTTTTTTTAAAAGTATTTTATATCGCAAAAACTTTTAACAACATCGTAACGTTTATACTGCGAAATTATTTAAAAGTTATTTTTTTTAACATTCTTTTTTATCATCATGGGATGGCAATTAAAGTTTTACTTTTGTATTATTCGGACAGGTTTATAATAATTTTAAAAAGATGAAAATGCCGGTAGTAAAACGATATGAACACAACCCCGTTTTAACCAGGGAACACATCCCTTATAAAGTTGCGACTGTGCACAATGCAGCCGTTGCAAAAATGAAAAACAGATACATGATGGTTTTCCGGTCGCACTTGTTGAACGGACGCAGTATCCTCGGGCTGGCCGAAAGTGAAAACGGATATGATTTTAAGGTTCACGAAAAACCCTTTATGACGCCCCAGGACGAGGGGGCCGGCGTTTATGAATCCATAAGCATCGAAGATCCGAGGATCACATTCATTGACGGGGAATACCTGATAACTTACAGCGCCTATTCGGAATACGGCATCCGAATCGGCCTGGCCAAAACAAGGGATTTTACCTTTGTGGAAAGGGTAGCCATGATCAGTGAAGTGGACTACCGGAATACGGTGATCTTTTCTGAAAAATTCAACGGATTGTATGCCCGGCTCGACAGGCCACATTCGGAACTGAGCCCCTGGTCAATGTGGATATCCTATTCACCCGACCTGATACACTGGGGCGGGGCAAAACATCTGTTTAGCCCGGTGCAATATCATTGGGATGAAATGAAGATCGGCCCGGGGGCACCGCCGATAAAGACCCGGAAAGGCTGGCTAAACATCTATCATGGTGTTTTCCCAACCATGGCCGGAAGTGTTTACCGGCTGGGGGTTTGCCTGCATGATCTCAGGGATCCGTCAAAGATTATCGGGGTATCCGACAAATGGATACTCGAACCGGAAATGGATTATGAAAGAGTGGGCTATGTGCCCAATGTGGTGTTTACCTGTGCAGCCGTACCCGAAGATGACGGAACCGTAAAAATATACTGGGGTGGCGCCGATACCGTGATGTGTGTGGGAACCGCCCGTATTGATGAGCTGGTGGATTTGTGTTTGGAGTCTCCCCGCCCCGAAGAACGGGGAAAGTGAAGGGAATATAATATAACGAAGCAAATCAGTTACCCCGTCCTTCAGGGCAGGGATAAAACAATCAATCCATGAAAGCAGCCATATTATCACCTGCATGCTGGCGGACACCACCGCGGAAATACGGCCCCTGGGAACAGGTGGCCTCAAACATTGCCGAAGGGCTGATAAAAAGAGGGCTGGACGTAACTTTATTTGCAACGGCTGATTCCATCACTGCCGGCAAACTGGAATCTGTTTGTGACAAGCCTTACGGTGAACACCCGGAAATGGATGCCAAAGTCTGCGAATGCCTGCACATTTCCCATTTTATGGAAATGACCGGGGAATTCGATATTTTGCACAACAACTACGATTTCCTGCCACTGACTTACACCCGGCTTATCAATACGCCGATGGTAACCACCATTCACGGATTTTCCTCTCCAAAGATTATCCCCGTTTTTAAAAAATACAATGCTGATAATTATTATGTGTCTATCAGCAATTCCGACCGAAGCCCTGAACTCAATTATATTGCTACGGTTTACAATGGTATTAAGACTGAAGATTTTACCTTTAATGAAAAAGGGGGTGATTACCTGTTGTTTTTCGGGAGGATACATCCTGAAAAAGGAACACTTGAATCCATTCAGATTGCAAAAAAAGCAAAACGGAAACTGATCATTTCGGGGTTGGTCCAGGACCGCAAATATTTTGATGAAAAAATTGCACCCTGGCTGAACGATGACGACATTGTGTATGTCGGCAATTCAGGCCCGGAAAAAAGAGACCGTTTGCTGGGCAATGCTTTGGCCCTTTTGCACCCCGTCAGCTTTGAAGAACCGTTTGGTTTGAGTGTTGCCGAAGCTATGTGTTGCGGCACACCGGTCATCGCTTTCACGATGGGCTCCATGCCGGAACTCGTGGTGGATGGGAAAACCGGTTTTCTGGTCAACACGGTGGATGAAGCCGTTGAGGCTTTGTCAGGAATTAAAAATATTGACCGTTCTTTTTGCAGGCAATGGGCAATAAACAATTTCAGCCGGGAAAAGATGATTGACGGATACCTTGATGTTTATGATAAGGTGCTTTCAATTCGGAAATAAACAGCACGCGGGAAATTTTTTCCGCCCGGCATTATTTATCGTTATTTGACCATTGAACCGGTTGTGCTTACCGGAATCCCAGGGCCAGCCCTCCCTGATAAACAATGAAGGCCGTTATCCAGGCAATGGCAATGCCGAGAAAAAGTGACAGTCCGGTAATTCCCCATGACCTTGATTCTGCCTTAATGGCTGCGATGGCTGCGATACATGGTGTATAAAGTAAAATGAATACCATAAAACTCAATCCCTGCAAAGTGGTGATGGAGGCCGCGATCTGAGTTACTGTATCAGCCCCGTAAATAACTGCCATGGACCCGACAACAATTTCTTTGGCCACAAATCCGAAGATCAGTGCAATCACTTCACGCCATCCAATGCCAATGGGATGGAATACGGGTTGCAGGAACTGCCCTATCTGTCCCGCCCATGTTTTGATGCTTCCCTGTTCAACACCGGGCGGCATGTTGGTCAGAAACCATACGATGATAACACCGGCAACTATGTAGGTTGACGCCCTGTAAAGAAATGATTTCATCTCCATCCAGGCACGTAACGAAACCGTTTTGACCGTCGGCACCCGGTAAGGCGGTATTTCCATGATAAACGGTTCGGGTTTTCCGGCAATCCTGAACAGTTTCAGAATGAACCCGACAACAAAAACCATGATAAAGCTCAGTGCATAAAGTCCGAACACAACCCAGGGTGCAGTTAAGGGGGCAAACAAAATGGCAGCCAGGAAAACAAAAACCTGAAAACGGGCGCTGCAAAGGGTAAACGGGATCAGCAGCATTGTTCGGATGCGGTTATGCCTGCCCGAAAGGATCCGGGTACCCATAATCGCAGGGACATTACACCCGAAACCAAGCAGGATATTAATAAATGCTTTTCCGTCCAGCCCGAGTTTATGCATCAGCCGGTCAAGCAAAAAAGCTGCACGTGCCATATATCCGCTGTCTTCTATCAGTGACATGAAGATGAAAAATATGGCAATGAGCGGAAAGAAAGAAATAACGATACCCACACCATTTAATACCCCTTCAATGATAAAGTTGCTGAGCATGTCAGGTAATGAGCCAAAAAGCAGAGAGCTGAGTAAAATGTTTCGTATGTTGGCAAAAAAGTCACTTATTAGTGTTTGCAGGGGTGTCCCCAGTGCATAAATGCCCTGAAAAAGTAAAAACATAATCAGGAAAAACATGGGTAACCCGGCATATTTGTTAAGCAAAACCCTGTCAAGGGCTTTTGTGAACTTGTCAGGTACTTTTATTGTCTCCGAAGTTGCTTCGTTAACCAAACCTCTTGCAGAGTTAAACCGGCATTGTGCACAGGTTATGGATAGATTTTCGCCAAGTGATGTTTCCGCTCGTAAGCGTAAGTGTTTAACATCCTTAACAATATCTTTTAATGCATTATCATCAACGGATATATCTTTTGGCAGTTCCCCGCTTTCCAAAAGCCTTTCGGCAATAAATGTCTTGTTAAGCGACGGGTCGGGATTGATTTTATCCAGTTTTTTCGCCAGGGCAATAATTGCATCTTCAACCACCGGCGGACGTGAGATGTTTGGCGGACGAAATTTTGAAGGATCCCTGATGGTTTCCAACAATGTTTTTTTCAGTTCCCCGACACCTTCCCCTGTCCTGGCAACAATAGGAATAACCGGACATCCGAGGTGATTTGAAAGGATGCCAATATCAATCTCCAATCCTGCACGCCTGGCTTCATCCATCATATTGACGGCAACAATCATGGGTACGCCGCTTTGTGCAAGTTGTATGGTTAACCCCAGGCTACGGTACATGTTTCTTGCATCAATGATGTTGATAATGAAATCGGGTGGCGTTTTAAGAAGATAATCCCTGACCACCGTTTCTTCAATGGAAGTGGGGGTTATGGAGTATGCGCCGGGCAGGTCAATTAAATTAATGGTATGGCCGTTTAATTTAAAATGGCCTGTTTTTTTTTCGATGGATACCCCCGCCCAGTTTCCCACCGCCTGGTGGGCTCCGGTCAGCTTATTGAACAGGGTGGATTTCCCGGTGTTTGGGATAGAACATATTGCGATGGTTAATGTTTTGTCAGCCATTTCAATTTACCGGTTCAACGATTATTTTTTCGGCTTCACCATGTCCTGCGACAATTGTGCCATGCCTGGTCTTCAATTCAAATGGATGGCTTTCAAGGATTTCAAAAATATCGGAAATACTGATTTTTCTGTTTTTCATTTTTTGAATGAAACCACGCCCGCCGGTAAAATTTTTGATTTTATATTTTCTCCCCTTTTCGGGAGATAAAGCGGAAAGGGGGATGGCAATTAGTTTGCAGTCAAGCATCGCCAGTTCTTTGCTTCGAACAGCGATGCTTTGTCCCTGATCAATCATGACCTCAAGCGTACTGCCCCGGAAACCGACCCGGATGATCTTCAGGTGGGAGCCGGGAAGGACGCCCATCTGAACCAGCCTTTTTCCGAACCTGTCAACGTCTGTAACCGATTGTATTATATATTCTGCATTTTCTACGATTTTCATTTTCCTTAATGTTTTTCATGATAGGGAATTATCGAAAAATCTTGTCGCTCTTTCCCGGCTTTCAAAAATAGCGTAATATCTGATTTAAAACAATCCGGATTTAGTATTACTGTCCCGTGTTTTGTTAAAATAATTATGCCATTCCCAGGGCATTTTTTATTACATCAATTTCTTTTAAAGCATGGTCATAACCAATCTGGTATGCTATGTCTATTTGTTTTTTGTCTAAAGTACTGATATTTTCAATCCCGTTTGGACGAAATACATATTGACACAAGTTAAACTTTACTTGTGCGGCTGAATAATTGCCTAAATGATAGATTCTGTCAAGTACTTTTCTGGTTGAGTTCAAATCCTCTTTGTCAACCTTTTCAATAGGGTTTACAAAACTGGAAATGATGAAATCGCAGTTGTTTTCCAATGGTTCTACCGGAAAATTATTCATGATCCCCCCATCAACATACAATTTGTCATTAATCAGTACCGGGGCAAATACCGGAGGCAATGCTGCCGAAGCAAGTAATGGATTAATTAGTTCACCGGATGAAAAAAAATCCAACCTTCCGTCTTCAAGGTTGGTTGCGGTGATATAAAGTTGCTTTTCCAATGATTCAAACGAATCTTCGGGAAAGTATTCTTTAAAATAGGTTTGATATTTTTCCATATCGAGCAGGCCGGGTTTGTTTTTTGCAAAAAATGAAATTCTGAACAGGGGCGTATTATGAAAAAAATCAATTATGGTTTCAGTGGAATAACCTTTTGCATATAGCGCCCCCACCAAGGCCCCGGCACTTGCACCTGAAACGATGTCGGGTTTAATGTTATGGTCTTCTAAAACTTTTATCAATCCGATATGGGCAATTCCCCGAATGCCGCCACCAGATAATACTAAACCTATTTTCATATTTTTGCTGTTGAAATAAATTCTACCTCCAAGCTGCCAAAACGACTTTTGTATGGTTTTTTTATGTGTGGTGCGAAACAATAATTTTTTCCGTCAGGGTAAAATTCACGGAACTTTAATAAAACTTTCGGGTCAAATTTTTCGGGATTAATTTTACATTCAAAAGTATGAACCGAGTTATCAATTCCCCTGACTACAAAATCAATCTCATTTTTATTTTTATTTTGCCAATAAAATACTTCACCATATCGTACTTTAAGCATATCCAAAACAAGATGTTCCCATAAAAAGCCTCTTTCATTGTCCCTTATTTCGTTCCAACCATTCACAAATGTTACAAATCCGGTATCGAAAGCATAAACTTTGGGACGTTTAGTGATTTCCTTTTTACCACCTCCAAAAAAAGGCAGTACTACATTTATTGCATGAGCTACCTGAAGGGCTTCAAGATGAGATATAACCGTCGGACGACTTAAGCCGCTGGTTTTTGCCAAACCTGTTATTTCCATTTGTCCGCTGCTTTGCAGGAAAAGTACATGAAGCAGTTTTAAAAACCCATTCCGGTTTCTTACATTAAAAAGTTCCTGTATGTCGCGTGCATAATAACTATCAATCCACTCAGAATAAAGGTTGTGATTCATATTGTCGGATAAAAGAAATTCAGGCAGTCCGCCGAATAATAACCTTTTGTCAATTTCATTTATCTTAAAATCTTCAACACATTCATTCCAAAGTACCGGTGGAAAAAAAAGGTTAAGTTTTCTTCCGGTAAGTGCATCCCGAAATTTCTTTGTTGCAGAAAGTGTAGATGAACCTGTAGCCAGTATTTTTAAATGAGGGAACTCATCTGCACCTATCTTCAATACATTATCCGGATTATCTATTTGATGGATTTCATCAAAGATTATCGTTGAAGATGTTGCAAGGTTATTGTAGAAAAATTCAGGGTCTTCCAGTTGCCGCTGAACGGAAGGTAAATCACAATTGTAATAATATGCCCCGGGGATCATTTTCGACAAAGTTGTTTTTCCGCTTCTACGTACACCCGACAGCCAAACTATTGACCTCAATGTCCAGGCCTTATTTAACTTATCAATCCAGAATGGTCTTGGAATCATAAAAATATAATTTATGGATTTAAAAAGACCAAATGTAAAGTATATTTTACAGAAAAGCAAGTATTTTGTAAAATATGTCTTATCTTTTTCTCCGGATGAATTTCCTTCCCGGTTGTTTTCCTGTCGAAATTCTCAACCGGTATTACTTCACAACAAGCATAGGCACTTTTTTGTTTACCGTAATTATTTTTTCGGTAAACCTGCCCAGAATATGGGTATTCAGGCCCGAATGATTCCGGTCGCTCATTACCAGCAGATCGGTTTCGTTTTCATTCAGGTAATCCATAAGGGCCAGGTAGGGTTTGGGCCTGGCCTCAAAAACCGCTTTTGCCGTTACTTTCATGTCAAAATCACTGGAATAATCAGAAACAAATTTTTCAAAATCCGCTTTTTCCTTTTCAAATATTTTTTGGCTGTTCCAGTCCAACTCTTCGTTTTTTAACATTTGATAACCCTCATTAATGGCGTTTTCAAGTTTGATAAAATAAGATAAATGAGAAATATACAGGCAGGTAATTTCGGGCCTAGGATTAATTTTCGAGCTGATCTCCAACGTGCTGTGCAATACTGTTTTTGAGAATCCGGATTCATCCATTACAACCAGTATCCGGTTCAGCTTGTGTTGTGCTCCTTCAGGAACGATCATGACATGGGCGGGGATATGACTGACAGTCAGTTTGGCCATCGCCCCCTGTGAATCTTTACCTTTTCCTATAAAAACCAAATCCGTTTTTATATTTTGTAAAAAACGTTGAAAAGTTGAAACAAACGAACCGGGCTTTGCATAATAATTTACATTTTTAATGTGTGGATAAAGGTTTTTGATGTCTTTTTCCATTTTCCCCTCAAAACTTTTAAGGAGTAATTTCCCTGCTTTGTCGTTAGTAGCACGTTGCAAATCCATGAACAAATTACGTGCTGTAAAAAGATAGAGGTTGTTCACCGTGTTAATGGGTATTTTTGTTGCCAGAAAATCAACATATTGACACAAAAACTTATCGGTTTCCGAAAAACTTATCCCTACAATTGAATTATCAGTTTTCATAAAGTATAATTTACATGTATTTTAAAAAGAAATAAATAACCAGTTCGCCTCTTTTCCTGTAAAATTTCAACACCAGCATTTTTACAACATCATTAAAAATATACTTTAGATTTTAAGTTAATTTCTCTCAAAAAAATATACATGAATTCTTTTCAAATATGTTCAACATTAAAATTGTCCGTTTCAATAATACGGAAGCAAAACAATTTATTTATTTCTCAAATAGCCATGGGCATGCAATGGTTTTTTTAATATTTTTAAGAAACCCGTATGCCGTTTACCTGATAATTCAAGATGTTTATAAACTTGCAATTTTGCCCAATCTTCAATAAATGCCCAAATGATACAATAACCCCAAATCAACCCTACATAACTCCAGGGAATAGTCGGCACGAAAATGCCGAAACCAACAATACACGCCGCCAAAATTTGTGTTCCAAGAATGGCGAGTAAAAGTATTTTTGCCGGAAAGGGTTTTGATAAGAATGGCCGTTTAGTACGGACAACAAACAATGTCATATGTCCTGCAACAGCTAATTTCAAGTAGATAAATGACTGTAGATGGGCAACATCTAATCCAAGCCATAACTTTGCGATAGCGAGCAGCAAAAATGTTTCGATCACACCTATAAGCCCTAAAATAGTTGAAAGTATAAGAACCCGGTGCATGTCCCAACGTACGGGTTTCGGATCAAGCCAGGTATTGTCATAAGCAATAGTCATAATTGGCAGATCGTTAAGAACAGCAAGCAAAATTATCATAACTGATGTTATAGGATAAAAGTTAAACACCAACATAGCCAGCACAACAAAAAACATAATGCGGATCGTTTCGGTAATCCGGTAGATCGCATACGAATTCATGCGCTCGAATATCATTCGGGCTTCTTCTATTGCTTTGATAATAACCGAGAGGCCGGGAGCTGTTAATACTAATGCAGCGGCAGCCCGGGCAGCATCAGTTGCTCCGCTAACGGCAATACCAATATTTGCCTGTTTTAGAGCAGGGGCATCGTTAACCCCGTCCCCGGTCATGCCCGCAATATGACCGCGATCCTGCAATGCTTTAACAATTTCGTATTTATGTTTTGGGAACACTTCCGCAAATCCATCGGCTTTTTCTATCTTTTCAAGCATTTTTGATGAAAGATCTTTTTCATCATCATCATCCTTAAAAAATTCACTTGCCGTGTGAATATTTGTTTTAAGACCCAGCTCCGAGGCAATTTGCTTTCCTATTGCTACATTGTCTCCTGTAACCATCTTAACTTCAATACCGTGTTCCTGAGCACGTTTTATCATATCTGCCGAATCTTCACGCGGCGGGTCGAACAATGGCAACAGTCCCAGGAACTTCCAGTTTTTGTTTCCATCGGTTCGGGCAACGCCAAGTGTACGATATCCCTTTTTGGCATATTCATTAACTTTGGTTTGTATGCTTTCCACTTTCTTTTTAGGCAGACTGCACATATCAAATATAACTTGCGGCGCTCCCTTTGTTACTTTAAAAGAGCTTCCGTCTTGTGCTGTTATATCTGCTTCGGTCCGTTTATGAACCGGATCGAAGGGAAAAAATTTCTGCTGAGTGTATTTTTCCAAAATTTTTGGGTCAGGAAGACCGGCGATGACTGCTAAATCAATGGCGTCCTGGTTTTCAGCTTTAGATGCTAATGCCCCTGCAAGAACAACCTCCTGCGGGTCATCAACATTAAATGGAGCAGGTTCTCCCAATGTAAGTTTATTCTGTGTTAAAGTTCCGGTTTTGTCCGAGCATAAGATGTCCATTCCCGCCATTTCTTCAATTGATTCCAACCGTGTAACAATGGCTTTTTTCTTTGCAAGCACCATTGCACCGATAGCCATAGTTACAGAAAGAACAGCAGGCATAGCCGCTGGAATGGCTGCAACTACTAAAATTAATGTAAATTGAATTAAAGTAAGAAATGAAGAACCTCTGAAAAGTTCATCGAGAACAAGTACTACAGCAAGCCCCAAACTCAAATAAATCAGGTAATCCCCAATTTTCAAAACAGCTTTTTGAAAATGAGATACGGATTTTGCCTCGGATACGAGCTTGGCAGTTTGCCCAAAGAAAGTGTCTTTCCCGGTTGTGGTTACCAATGCCACCATTTCCCCTTGTTTAGCAATAGACCCGGAAAACACAATTTCTCCTGCCTTTCTCGTTACCGGCAGCGATTCACCGGTTAATGCAGATTGATCGACACTGAGGTAATCACCTTCAATCAATTTTGTGTCAGCGGGAATAATGTCGCCAGGTCTTATTCGTACAATATCTCCGGGAACCAAACTTGAGGAATTTACTTCCATCCATTTGCCGTTACGTTTTGCCCGGCCTTTCATAGCCAATTGCTTTTTTAAAGCCTCAACGGCACTGGCAGCCTGGTGTTCCTGCCAAAAACCAACAGAAGCATTAAACAGGAGTAAAAACAGAATAATAAAAAAATCTGGCCAATGCTGAATAGCTGCTGAAAGAATTGCTGCAATTTCAATCATCCAGGGGATAGGCCCCCAAAAGTATAATAGAAATTTGAACAGTTGGTTTTCCTTTTTTTCTTCAAGAGCATTTGGACCGAACTGTTTAAGCCTGATTTCAACTTCTTCTTGTGATAGTCCGTTTTGTAGATTGACATCAAGCTGTTTTAAACTTTCTTCAATCGTAAGTTTACCAAAATCAATTCCGGTTTTTAAATTATCCATTTTTTATCATAGAGGTTTAAGGTGGGTTCCAAAAATTAATTTTTTTTATTTCTTTCAACCATAAAAATAGAATCCGTTTATTCCTGTACTGAAAAAGCAAAACAAAATTACAATTAATTCTTCAATTTATGTTCAAAATTCCTATGATTGAATTATCAGTTTTCAGGAATTATAATATAAATAAATTTTAATCAGGATCATGTCGTCTGCAGAAAGCCCTCTTATGTCAGAAACATTATTCCCGTTTTTTTTTTTGATGAGGTATTGTTATTTTTCTTTTCGATACAATATTTTAATTTATGATTTGTCTTTTTTCCTTAAAAAATGCCTGCCAATAAAATAGCTGATTAAACCGGTTAAAATGACAAGAACTATTAATATTACCGAACCCTGAACAGCATTCATCTGATTAAAAAATGACTCCATCTTATTATAAAAGAATAATCCGAGGGTATAATAAATCCCCACAAACAAGCCGAGGCAAATTGCTTCGTATATGGCAAACCGGATTTTGGACTCTTCCCCAAACCCTGCAGCAACAGGGGCAAATATTCTCACCTTAGGTAAAAAGGTCAACAGCAGAATTGTTTCAAAAGACTTTTTTTTCATCCTTTCCTGAAAACGTTCCATCGCATCGGGATGACGTTTTGTTAACTTTTCCAACCATGATACCCTTTTGCGTGCTATCAAAAATATTACATAATTCCTTCCATACAATGCCAAAAATGAAACTACGCCTGCCCCTGCCTTATTTACCAGTCCTGTTTTTGAAAGATAGGCAATGGCAACCAGAGAAACCTCATCCGTTAAGGGTGAAATAAAATCCAGTAAGAAGTAATAAATCCCAATCCCGGGATAGGAATAAATTCCAACTAACCTTATCAATTCTGATTTTTCCAATTAAAACAAGAATTTTTTTTTCAGGCATTTTATAATTTTCAAAATTAATCTTATATCGAATCAGGCAGAGGAAAATGGCTAAATTTAAATTTTCAGACCTGTTTTCCTCTGGTTTTTAACGTTATCCGGGTTACTGACAGATTAGAATAAAATCAGGACGATTATCTTATTCACCGCCCAATTGTATGATTTTATAATATGCTTATTACTGTTTTCTCAGGCGCAGGGCATTGGAAATAACCGAAACGGAACTAAAGCTCATGGCCGCTGCCGCAATGATGGGGCTCAAAAGAATTCCGAAAAAGGGAAAGAGCACGCCGGCAGCAATGGGAATCCCGATGGAATTATAAACAAAGGCAAAAAACAGGTTTTGTTTTATATTCCGCATCACCTTGTGGCTCAGGTCGTGTGCCCTGACAATTCCGTTTAAATCGCCTTTTATCAGGGTAATTTCGGCACTTTGCATGGCGATGTCAGTACCCGTGCCCATGGCAATGCCAATATTGGCCAGCGCCAGCGCCGGGGCATCGTTAATACCATCTCCGGCCATGGCTACAATATGTCCCTGTTGCTGTAATTCTTTAACCTTGTTGTATTTGTCTTCCGGGAGGCAATCGGCCTGATAGGCATCAATCCCCATTTCGTCAGCGATGGCTTTAGCCGTAAATTCATTATCACCGGTAAGCATCATCACCTGAAGTCCGGCCTTGTGCAACGCCTTTACGGCAGATGCAGAAGTTTCCTTAATTTTATCGGCTACACTTACCATGCCTTCTACTTTCTTATCAACAATCAGAAACATAACAGTTTGCCCCGACTGCTGCCATTTTTTTGCCGACTCTGCATTCTCTTTGGTTAATTCTGCTCCAAAAAATTCAATGAGGCGCAAATTTCCCAGGCCCATGTTTTTTCCGTTTAGTGTTGCCCGAACCCCCATTCCCGTGACCGCCTCAAAATCTTCCACCTCCAAAAGAGGAATATTTTTAGCCCGGGTTCCTTTCACAATGGAATCGGCCACAGGGTGTTCGCTGTTCTTATCAACCGAAGCCGCCAGTTGTAAAATTTCATCATCTTTTCTAATACTGTTGAAAGAGACATAAGATGTCAAAGCGGGCTTTCCTTCGGTAAGTGTACCTGTTTTGTCCACAATGACGGTATCTATCTTATTCATTTCTTCGATGGCACCTGCATCTTTCACCAACACACCCGATTGGGCCGCCCGTCCGGTACCAACCATAATAGACATCGGGGTTGCCAGTCCCAGGGCACAAGGGCAGGCAATGACCAGCACGGCAATAGCATTCACAAAGGCATACAACAGTGCAGGCTCAGGCCCCCAGAAATACCACACGGCAAAAGTCAGTAAAGCCGCAGAAACAACGATTTGCACAAAATATTTTGCCACCGTATCGGCCAGTTTTTGGATGGGGGCCCTTGAGCGGCTTGCTTTGTTAACCATTTCGATGATTTGGGCAAGCAATGTGTCGGAACCTACCTTTTCGGCTTTCATTTTAAAGGTGGTTCTGCCATTCACTGCACCACCGATAACCTTTTCCCCCTCAATTTTTTCAACCGGGATGGATTCCCCGGTAATCATGCCTTCGTCAACCACAGCAGCGCCCTCGAAAATAATGCCGTCCACAGGGATTTTCTCCCCGGGCCGGATTTGCAGGATGTCGCCGACCATAACCTCTTCAACCGGGATTTCCTGCTCTTTCCCGTTTCGAATGACCCTTGCTATGGGAGGAACGAGGTTGAGCAGCGCTTTGATGGCTGTGTTGGTTTTACTATGGGCACGCAATTCCAGAACCTGACCCAGCAGGACCAGCGTAAGGATAAACGCTGCGGCTTCAAAATAGAGGTGGACATACCCCTGGGCATCCTTGAACTGGGCAGGGAAAATCCCGGGAAAAAACATGCCCAACGTGCTAAACAAAAAAGCAGCGCCCACACCGAGAGAGATGAGCGTCCACATGTTTGGCGACCATCTGCGTACCGAGTTCCAGCCCCTGACAAAGAATTCCCCGCCTGAATAAAAAACAACAGGGAGCGTCAAAACAAACTGAATCCACCGCCAGACAATTTCGGGTGCTATTTTTGTGAAATCCAGAAAAGAAATGTAATCGGACATGGAAATAATGAGGACGGGTAAAGAGAGCGCCAGGGCGAACCAAAAACGTCTGGCCATTTTATGATAGGCTATTTCCTCCTCACTTTTCTCAACTCCTTTTTCCGCAACCAGGTCCATCCCGCATTTTGGGCAGGACCCCGGTTTGTCACTTTTCACCTCGGGGTGCATGGGACAAGAATAGACCTTCTGTTTTTTGGTTTCCAGGCTTACCTCCTTTAGCAGGCGCATTCCACATACCGGACAATCGCCCGGCTGGTCGTAGGTTTTGTCGCCTTCGCAGCGCATGGAGCAGTAATATTTACCCGAACCGGAGGCTGCTTTCGGCGGTGCAGGCTTCTTTATTTCAGGGGTATGGTTATGATCGCTATGTGCAGGTTCGTGAGACGCGGGTGCATGGCTGTGCTCACTGTGATCTTCCGTAGAGCCCACAGGAACCAAATGCATGCCGCAAACCGGACAATCGCCTGGATGGTCGTAGGTCTTATCGCCTTCGCAGTGCATAGTGCAGAAATAATTTATCTTTTCCATTTCCCCTTTTTTATTTGCATTTGAATGAGTTTTCATGTGTTTATCAATTATATGTTTTGATGCTTTTTAATCCGGCAGTTCTGCAAAAACATAACACCCGGGATTTTTTAAAGATCCTTTAAAATGCGGTCGTATTCTTCCTTGGTAATTTCGCCGCGGGCATACCTTTTTTTCAGGATTTCGCGGGCCGTTTCCGCACGGTCTTGGTTTTCAACAGAATTTCTGCCGAAGATGGTATAAAGCAACCAGATAAGGAGAACTGTCATTACCAGGCCTACTATCCACCAGTAGCCCATTCCCCAGCCCATATTTCCAAAATTCATCATGACTGTAAACTTTAAAATGCTAAGTTAATTTAATTATGATTTAATGAAAACATTGATTGATGTTTTCAGGATTTATTTCAAGAATCACCTTGTTATCGTAAACCAAAAGGGTCTGATCTTTTCCGGGGTATTCAACCCGGCTTAAAAAATGTTTGATCCCATTGATGCGCGCTTCTTTTTTATTATCGCTGTGAACCACTATCCAGGGGGCAAAAGCGAAATTTGTTTTCAAAAACATTTCATTCCGCGCCCGGGTATATGCATCCCATAAATTGGATGCTTTCTGGTCTATCGGGCTTAGTTTCCATTGTTTCAGTGGATTTACCTTTCGGCCTTTCAATCGTTTTTCCTGTTCTTTTTTGCTGATGTCAAGATAATATTTGTAAAAGATAATATCCGATTGAACCAATAAATGTTCAAAATTGCCCACTTCTTCCAAAAAGAGTTTATGCTGTTTCGGGGTACAGAAATGCATTACCTTTTCTACGCCGGCCCGGTTATACCAACTCCGGTTGAAGAACACGATCTCCCCCCCGTGTGGCAGGTGGTTAACATAGCGTTGAAAATACCAGGATTTCTTTTCAATGTCCGATGGCACCCCGAGGGCTACCGACCTGCAATCGCGTGAACTCAGGTGCTCGGTAAACCTTTTAATAATGCCGTCTTTCCCGGCCGTATCCCTGCCTTCAAAAATTACACAAACTTTCTTGTCTTTTTCAATCAAATGCTTTTGAAACTTCACCAACTGAACCTGCAAATGATAAAGTTCTTTTTTATATTCTTTTTTCTTCATGGTTTTGAAGTATCTAACAATCTTATTACAAATAAATTACCGGGACCTCTGACTTTCATTTTTTACTTCATTTTAAACGATAAGCGTATTTTAAAACCAGGCCGTTGAGGCACCGGTTTAGCAGTTATTTCCAATAATACAAGGCCCTGTCGCCCAGTTCAGCTTCAATTTCAAGCAGGCGGTTGTATTTGGCCAGGCGTTCGCTGCGGCTTGCCGAGCCACTTTTCAGATGACCGCCATCCATGGCCATAGCGAAATCGGCCAGGAATGTGTCGGTGGTTTCTCCCGAACGGTGAGAATGAAAATGACGCCATCCAGCATCACGGCACATACGTACGGCTTCAATGGTTTCGGAAACCGTTCCGATCTGGTTTAATTTAATTAAAGAGGAATTGGCGGTTCCTTCTTTTATCCCTCGTGCAATATATTTTGTATTTGTTACAAAAATATCATCTCCAACAACTTCAATTTTATCACCCAATCGTTTTGTGAATTCCTTAAAGCCGTTCCAATCATCTTCTGCCAATGGATCTTCCCATAAAACAATTGGATATTTGGCTACCCATTCTTCTGACAGTTTTATTATATCCTCACTGGTCATTTTTCCACCTTTCGACCATTTCAAATCATAAGTGTTAACGCCTGTAGCAAAAGAAGTAGCAGCATTATCAATGGCAATGGCAATATCTTTACCTGGTTTATAACCAGCTTTTTCTATTGCCTGAATAATGGTTTCAATGGCATCTTCATTGCTGGCAAGGTTAGGGGCAAATCCGCCTTCATCACCTACACCGGTGGAAAGCCCGCGGCCTTTCAGAATGCTTTTAAGGGTATGGAAGGTTTCGGCCACATACCGCAAGCCTTCACGAAAAGTGGGCGCTCCCAGTGGAACAGCCATGAATTCCTGAAAGTCAACGCTGTTATCGGCATGTTCCCCTCCGTTGAGGATGTTCATGCAGGGAACGGGGATGCGGCGCGCCCCGACCCCGCCCAAATACTGATAAAGCGGAATATGTGCCGAGATGCTTGCGGCACGGGCCACGGCCATTGAAACCCCCAGGATGGCGTTTGCACCCAATTTGGTTTTATTTTCCGTACCATCCAGATCGATCATCTTTTTATCAATGACAGCCTGTTCGTGGGCATGCAACCCCATTAGTTCGGGAGCAATTATATCGGTCACATTGGCAACGGCTTTGAGTACACCCTTGTTGCCATATCGGTTTTTATCGCCATCACGCAGTTCAACGGCTTCGTTTTCTCCGGTACTGGCACCGGAAGGAACTGACGCTGATGCCATCGTTCCGTCACTCAATTCAATATAGACCCGTACCGTGGGGTTTCCCCTTGAGTCTAAAATTTCCATGGCCTTCAGGCCGGTTATTTTGTTGTTTGTCATTTTATTACCTCCAATATTTGTTTAATTAAAAGTTTTCTGCCAATAAACTATTCATTATTATTCTCTTTTATGTCTTTTATAGCTTCCGCAACGGGAATCAAATACATCAATGCCGGCCCGCCATGCATTAAAACGGCCTGCATGCCGGCATCAATAATTTCCTTTTCCGTAGCACCGGCCTTGATGGCATCATTCACATGCAGTTCAATACACCATTCGCATTGTGCCGATACTGAAAGGGCCACGTTGATTAGTGCTTTTTGCTTTTTGGAGAGGATGCCATCTTCTTTTTCCGTTACCATGGCAAATGACATAAAGGCTTCAATTTTGTCCCTGTCAATCTTTTTCAGATCTTCCAAAAGATCATTGATCTGTGCAAGTTTTTTTTTCATGATTCATATTATTTATCAGATGAATGTTGTTAATTAAAATATTTTTTTAAGGCCTGGCCCACAGTTTTTTCTTCAACGGTTACGGCATAAATGGCATTGGCCATTTTTACGGCTTCGTTAAAAGACCTTTGGTGAATGTTTCTGCCGGTGCCGTTGCCTCTGGTTCCCCCGAGATGAATCTGATCATGCAATTCCTGCAAAAATGCTTTCTCTTCAACTTTGGCACCTCCTTCACAAAGGACGCCCGTATTGCCGGCCGCTTCGGTTACTTCTTTAAGCAAAGCCACATCAAATTTACCATCGGTGTAAGGGACTTTAAGTTTCACAAAATCGGCGCCCAATGTGGCTGCCACCCCTGCCGCGCCAGCAATCAAATGCGGATCATGTTCATCTTTTATGTATTTGCCTTTGGGATAAATCCACAACACCGCTATCATACCCTGCCGATGGGCTTTGTAAATACTTTGTGCAGCCTCACGCAACATGATATGTTCATATTCGGAGCCAAGATAAATGGTATAACCGATTCCCAGAATATTTAATCCGGAATGTTGCCTGAAAGAAATCACATCATCAACATCGAACCACAATTGTGATAACGGGGCTTTTTCATCAACGGGAACAATGTTGGTTTTGGCGTTGAGTTTAACCAGATAAGGAACCTGATTGTATTGATTTCCGTATCTGGCAATAAGGCCCATTTGCGTGGCAAATACTCCTATGTTAGCAGTATCGGCCACTTTGAACAAGTGTTCCGGGTTAGCATCATCCGGGGCAATCCCCTCCCCGTAAAAGTCTTTGTTGAGGTGTTCTGCCTTTTGATCGCCGGCAAAAAGCATCAGGCGGCCACTGCCACCTGTTGCTTTCTCAAAATTAGCCCGATAAAGGTCTGTCTTTTCTTTTGGCACATCGACCGGTACAACTAAATTATTCATTTTTAAGCTCTTTGCCAAGTTTTTTTAATTTAGAAGCAAGTATCAGCCTGAATAATCCCAGAACGATAAGGCCACTGCTTGTCATGTAAACAATGGTCAGGCCTCCAAAAACAGGGTTGATGATGAGGACAAATGCAAGAACAATAATACAGATTCCCAGGAAGAACAGCCATCCCCACGATTTTTCACCGAGCGATTTCATTTCGAAGGAAACACCCAGGGCAATTGCCCCGCTAAACATAAGCCAGAAGCCTATGATAAATGGCATCACTTCCAGGCTTAACACAGGGTATGCTATTAAAACACCTCCGATCAGCACATCAATAATTCCCGCTGTAAGTTGCCATCCCCATCCATGCAAAGCATTTTTATTGGCAATGGCATAAAAAATCTCAAAGATACCGGCAATAAAAATGGCAACTACAAAAAAGATACTTAAAGCAACATAGCTTTCAAGAGGCGTAAGCGCTACCCAGATACCGGCAGCAATAAAAAGAAGTCCTAACAATAAAGATACCCACCAGTGTTTAACGGCAGTTGATAAGGGTTCATCAAATAAACTTTTCATTTTTTTTTCTTTTCGTTAATATTTGAAATTATTTAAAAAATATTGATTTGTTCTATCCTTTTTCTCAGTTTTTAATTCATATTCAACATTATTTCGTTATAGCCGCCTCACAAAATACATTCAAATATACCGAATCTTTGTCATTTTTAACACGATTTAACGTAAAGATGAAAAAATGGCAGATGAGCACGCCAATTATAACTATTCAATGTGTCGGATAATTTATAAAAGAAAAATGGCCACCACCGATGCGGCAATAATTATTGAAAATCCTGTAATCAGCGGTTTTCTGATTGACGTATTGCCCAAAACCAATGCATAGCCGAGTTTCATCAGGTTGTTGCTGCTGACGGCAATTAGTGTTGCCCGGGCAATTTCCTGTAATTCAATTTGGTATTTACCTGTAAACAAGCTCATCAAAAAAGGATCAATATCGGTTACCCCGACCACGAGCGATAAAACATCAAGGCCTTGCGCCCCAAAAGTTTCAAGTACATATTTTGTAACTATGGCGAACAAAACGAAGAGCACCGCAAACAGCAGGGCGGTTTTAAATTCCAGCGGGTTTTTATGTTTATGGCCGGTTAATTCGGTGTTTTTGCCTGTTTTTCCAAATTTAAAAAGCAGCCACGAAACAGCAAAAGTAATCACCGTTAATATGGCAAAAGGCAGAATCAGCAACCTGGCCAGTGCCTGGTTAAAGATGAGGATTAAAATATAAATCCTGATAAACATCATGCCGGTAGCCAGTATAATGGATGCCGACACCTGGTTTAATGCCATATCGGGCTGTTTGCTTTTTCGTGCCAGGACAAGTGTTGTTGCCGTACTGCTATACATCCCGCCAAGGAAACCTGTGATGAGCATTCCGTTTTTGGGGAAGATGAATTTCTTTAGCAAATAGCTTAGATAAGACAATGCCGAAACAACTACGACAACAAGCCAGAATTTAAACGGGGAAATGGGGATAACATCCGTCATGATCTTGTGAGGCAGCAAAGGCAGGATGATGCCGCTTATGGCGAGGAATTTGGCCAGGATAATAAAATCATTGTTATCAAACTTGCCACTTAACGCTTTTAACCGGTCTTTCATTTCGATGAGGATCAACACCGTTGTTACAACAAGGATGGTTACCCACACCGGTTTGGTATAAAGCAGCGGGGCCAGGCTGTAAGTAATCAGCACAGTTACCATAGATGTAATTCCATACTTATTTTGGTTTTCAATTTTTTTCCAGTAAAAAATCCCGAGAAAAAATGAAATGACCAACCCTCCTGTGGCGAAGAACCAGATTTTTTCAGGTGCAATGATGTATAAAATAAATCCGAGAATACCGATGAGGGTATAGGTGCGGTCCATCCCGAAAAGGCTGTCCTTCGGTTCGTTGTAGTGATGCCTGCGCTGCTCAAGGCCTATCAGAAGCGAAAATACAGCCACCAGAAGAAAAATGATGAAGTCGTTGGGTATATTTTTAATGAGCTCCATTATTCATTGATTTTTTTGTGCTTTCCTTGTAAATAAATTCCATAAGATAGGAAGTTGCAATGATGGACAAACCGATAATTGCCCCGGGCAAATTTGTTCCAAACTGCTGGGCCATTAAGAATATTAATGCGGTAATGCACAATACGGCACCAAGAAGTGAAACCCATTTCAAAGATTTGGTTTGTTTTGCCAGTTTGTAATTGGCCAGGTTCACAATGGCAAAAATCAACAGGAAACCGGCACTGCCCGAGGTGGATATACTTTCAAGGTTAAACAAGTTGGCCAGGAGCAAGGTTAAAACCGTCGTCACCAGCAACCCGATGGGCTGGTTCCAGAAATAAATGGTAAACTCATGTGATATCTCATCATCCTCTGCCAGTTCGTAATTTACCCTGCTACCGCCGTAAAGGCTGACATTGATTGCCGAAAAAGTGGATATCAGTGCCGTAATGCTGATAATGACATAACCTGCTTTCCCGAGAACGGGTTCGGCAGCCACGGCAAGGACATATTCCTGGGCTTTGCCGATCTTTTCAAAAGACACCGAACCAACTGTAATAACAGCAATCAGGATATATAAAACAATGACAAATATTACGGAAATGTAAAACGATCGCGGTACGTTTTTCAATGGGTTTTTAATATTGGGGGCCGCATTGGCAATAAGCTCAAAGCCCTCATAAGCAACAAAAATGACAAATCCACCGCTGATCAGTTTAAACGGGCCTACCCAGTTGACAAGTTTAAGCTGTGCAATATCAGGGTTCGATGTTAACCCCCACAAACCGATAACGGAAAAAATAATCAAAATAAATATTTTAATAAAGACAGCCACCGATTCGGTCGTGCTTACCACTTTAAAACTGATATAATTTAACAAAGCACAAAAAAGGATGATGGCGGTAATCAAAATATGTTTATCGGTGGCGAAATGGCCTGTAATTTTAAACAGGGCCGCACCATACGAGCCGAAAGCCACTGCATAAAGCGAAAGCATGACAAGATAACTGATCCAGAGCAGGTTGTTTGTTCCGCCACTGAAAATGTTTTTCCCAAAACCCTGATTGACAAATTTGACGGTTCCCCCTTTGTCAGGGTAAAAAAGTGAAAGCCTGGCATAAGAATAAGAAGTAAGCAATGCGACGATACCGGCAATCAGAAACGCAACCGGCGTACCTCCCCTGGCCAGTTCAACGGCAAGCCCCAGCACGGCAAAAATGCCGCCGCCAACCATTCCGCCTATCCCGATGGAAACGGCTTCGGCCAAACTTATTTCACTTTTTATTTTTAACATCCTCTTTTTTATAAGTGGTTAGTTGCTGAATGATGTTTTCAAGATAATCGGTTTGCAGTTCCTGAATTTCCAGCAACCGTTTATTCTGTGACAAGATCAAATGATCTAATTTTTCATGTAACAGTTTAATTTCCAATTCGGCTTTCAAGTTGACCTTATAATCATTTTCCCCTCTTTTTCTGTCTTTGTCTTCCTGTCGGTTTTGGCTCATCATAATAACAGGTGCCTGAATGGCTGCAAGTGTCGAAAGAATCAGGTTCAACAGAATAAACGGATAAGGGTCAAACGGCCTTCTTGTCAAAATCCATACATTTACTGCTATCCATAGAAACAGAAATATTGCAAACGAAAATATAAATACCCAGCTCCCGCCAAATTCAGCAACCTTATCTGCAATTTTTTGAGCATAAGTAAGGTCTTTGTTCAAATCATCCTCGATATTATCTGAGATCACATCCCGGTTTGAAATGGCATTGATGACCGCTTTGTCCAACTCATTAAAATTTCCTTTTTCCCGTTTAATTAATTTTTTCAACTGTATATTCCGATATCTGTTGACTTCGTTTTGTGTGATGTAACAATTTTTGGTAAAATCCGGGTTGTCTTTTTTTATCAGTTTAAAAATAGAATCCCTAATCAGGCTGCCCTTGACATATTCGTCGTTTTCCCTGATTTTGCTGTTACATATTATTTTATCCATAATCATCCGGTTTTTGCTGAAAGATTTTTGTTAAGTATTGATACAATTCAATATGCCGTTGTTTTAATTTTTCGGGGTTATCGAAAAAATATTCGCTGACCACGGCCAGAAACTCGGCATCGTTGGTCAGGGCATACGGATTGATATCGGAATGCCCGTCTTTTATTTTTCTCATTTCCCTGTGCACTTCTTTAAGCCAGGGTAACGCATAAGAATGTTGAAACAGGATTTCGGGAACCCCGTCAACGGCCCCGTCCGCTTTGTCAATGAGGTGAACAAATTCATGAATACCCACATTTTTCCGGTGCCGTAAACCGTCAAATGCCGCTTCGAGGTCAGGTTTTGAAAGCACCACAACACCATTCATAAAACCGTCACCAACCATTCCCAGGATGTTCCTTTGCCCGACAGTATCATTGGTTTGAAATTTTTTATCAAATGAACCCGGATAAAGCAGCACTTCCCTCACATTGGGGTATTTGAAATAAGGGAAATTAAATACCGGGATGACGGCGCTTGCCGCCACCAGTAACTTGTCGTTGTCGTTAATCCCGGTATCCACCCCTTTTACCGACTTCTCAGCCAAAAACCGTTTTACCCGCTCTTCAAATTCCTTTTTCCTTTCACCGGGAAGGTTCCGGTAATACAAGACCCTGTCCTGTAGAATCTTTCTCCAACTGCCAGGAAAAGGTTCGTTGAGAATTTTTTTGTTTACTTTGTTTGGTTTTAGTACTACTTTATAAACCAAATAAAACGCCAGAACGGCAAAGACGACAGCAAAGATGAAAATAATTTGTTGAACCATATTCAATATAAAAAGTGATGTGGTATGAAAATGAACTTTTTCAATAAAATAAAAAAAGCTTTTCAACAAAACTACAAAAAACAAATGTATGAGTACGTGAATAATCACCTGAAACACGAAATAGAAATTGCTTTGTTTTCCATATAATCTCCTTACTTTTGTGCCAAAATAAAACCATGAGAAAATCCGGCCTGTTATTTTTTCTTTTTCTTTCGTTTGGACTGTTTGCCCAGGACACGCTCACCGTGCTGCAATACAACCTGCTCAATTACGGCAACATAACTTCCTATTGCACCAACACAAACAACAACATCAACAACAAGGACGAGTACCTGAAAAAGATCATCAGGTATATAAAACCCGATATTTTTACGGTCGACGAGATGAGTAAATCCCCTGCTATCCATCAGCACCTGCTCGATAAAGTACTCAACACGGACGGTGTGGGCTATTACAGGAAAGCTGATTTTTTGTCAGAGGCAGATTCATACCTGGTCAACATGCTTTATTACAATTCAGAAAAACTCCGGTTCCATTCCCATACCATTGCCCAAAGCTACATCCGTGATGTGGATGTTTATAAACTTTATTATTACTCAAACGATCTGAAGCAGGGCGATACGGCTTTTGTTATCTGTGTGGTGGCCCATCTGAAAGCCAGTAGTGGCACGACCAATTCAAACAAACGCAAGGTGATGGCTCAAAATACCATGAATTACCTGAACAATTATGATGACGACAACAATTATATGATGATGGGTGATTTTAACCTGTATTCCGATGAAGAGCCGGCCTATTTGCAGTTTCTTTATTACAGTAATCCCACGCTCCGCTTTAACGACCCCATTGAACAATCAGGGGCATGGCACAACAATTATACGTACCGGAACATTCACACCCAGTCAACACATACCGAATCAAACGGCTGTGCCGTAACCGGTGGCATGGACGACCGTTTTGATTTTATCCTCATTTCAGACCACATTAAAAACGGGACAAAAAATGTGAAATATGTTCCGGGCACCTATCATGCCGTCGGGCAGGACGGGAAACATTTCAACAAATCGTTGATTGATCCCCCTACCAATACCAGTGTGCCATCGGATGTGCTTTCTGCCCTTTACGACAACTCGGACCACCTGCCCGTTACCCTGAAACTGGAAGTTGACAAAACCCTGGGGATTAACGAATGGAAAAACAGTGACCTTGAAGAAGTGCGCATGGTCAATCCCGCAACAAATGAGTTAAAGCTGACCATTACAGCCAAAAACCATTCGGCCCTGAAAGTAGACATCATCAGCCTGACCGGGCAAATTCTCATCAGCAAACAATATGATGTCAACAAAGGGCAGACTACCCTGTCAATGCCTGTTACCAGGTTAACATCCGGGCTTTACCTGGTGAGGCTTACTGACGGCAAATCCGTTTCGGTGGTGAGGAAGATGGTGAAGAGGTGAGGAATGATGAGGGATGAGTGAGGAATTGTTATGGGGGCGTGAGTTACATGGCGGGGGGTGCATTGATCTTCTTGTGGGTAGCTTTGTTCCCTGTAGGTGGAAGAAACAAGGAATAAAAAATAAAAAATGATTAACAAATAATCCGATTTACTTTTTCCATATTCCATAATGCAGAATGAAATTTACCTGACAGAAGTAAAAGTAGCTAAATCCATTGGAATTGAAACCATAAACGGAACTTAAACAGATAGCCATGAATGAATATTCGTGCATTCGTGGCATTAAAGTCAAACCACCAAACTCTCAATCATCAAAATTTAAAGACCTTTTCTTTTCTTCAAAATATTTTATTCCCTCTTCGGTGGCAATGCTTTGGACAAAGCTTTCGAACATCTGGTTAAAAAGGGTATTGAAAGAGAATTTTTCAGGCGGGAAATTTTCAACATTGTGCAGATCAATCAGCCGGCGGATATACAACCGGGCGACCAGTTCAATGCTCACATCATCGCGGTACATGCCCACGCTGATCCCTTTCTGTAAGTTGATCTTAATTTTGTTGTAGATAAAGTTAATACGCTCTTCGATGTGATGCT
Source organism: uncultured Bacteroidia bacterium (assembly GCA_913009755.1). Classification (GTDB taxonomy): domain Bacteria; phylum Bacteroidota; class Bacteroidia; order Bacteroidales; family F082; genus JAADID01. Next base: position 61,483 of record CAJVWU010000004.1, on the reverse strand, counting down.
CAAATATTTCAGGATACATGGTTTCATAATCATGCGTAACCGAAGGGCTGAGATGATAAAACTTGCCAGCCATTTCCCTGCCAACGGTAAACAGGATATCAATGGCATCATTATAGCCCTCAAAATCATGGTCTTCAAAGATGACTTCAAACTTACGGCGTTCATCCTCCAGTATCTTCTCAACAAGCCGTTCATCAGAATCAAAATACTTATCCAGCAAATCATTGGAGATACCGGGACTGGCATGCAGTTTGGCCAGTGATATTTCTTCAATGCCCTTTTTATTGGCAATATCCCTGATAGAATCTATTAATATATCCAGTTCGTTGTCCATCCAATGAACTTGTTTTAGCTTGCGACAAAAGTAGAAAAATAAAAAAAGCTTAACCCCGGTTGTTAAGATACTTATTAAACAAATTTTTCAACAAACATTGCTTTCGGATTTTAACATTTCATATAGGTTAATATACAGCGATGTACTTTTCATATTGTATATATTCATCTGCCAATGAATATAAATTACCCTCTTTATTCAATGAGTATCATCTTCCTTTTTTGTGTGGTGTTTCCGGTTTCAAGCACAAACCAGTACACACCCGGTTTCAGGTTATACGCCACAGCATCAAAAGATTCAACATATTTTCCGGGCTCCATATTCCGGTTGTCAATCATGGTTACGATCTTTCTTCCGAAGAGGTCATAAACTTTCAGGCTAACCTGTGATGGTTTAAGCAGTTTAAAGCTGAACCAGGTTGTTTCCCTGAAAGGGTTGGGATAATTGATGATCTGGCTGACCGGTTTCAGATCAGGTTCAGGCATGCCCACCGAGATATCCACGATAGCTGTCCAGATTGACATTTGTGTTTCATCGGCCCTGGCCCAAATTGGCCTCACCTGTCCGTCAAAGGCAGTGATATTGGTATAATCCCCAAAAAAAACACTACTGCTTGGGAAAAAGGGTGTTTCACTGATCAGGATATTTTCGAATGTGTCACCGCCATTAGTTGAACGGGCCATATAAACATCGGTGTTTTTGTCATCATAATTCCTGCGGTCGTAAAAAACAATGTAAATATCACCGTTCATCCCGTCCAGGGTCATCCAGGTAAAAAACTGTTGTTTGTTTGAGTCATCATCATTCACCCGTTTGGCCTCCGACCAGGTGTCGCCACCGTCGGTTGATTTGCTGATCCAGATGTCAGTGTTATCCGTTCCGTTCCGCTGGTCGGACCAATTCACATAAATGGTTCCCTGGTAAGGTGAATTACTAATATCGCAACAGGTTATGGGCAAACCGTTGCAACGGTTGATACCCGGAATATCATAATCCCATCCGCCGGGCTGGCTGCTTACAAAAATATCATCATCCAGCCAGGTTTGCCCGCCGTCCAAAGACCTGTCGAACAATATGGAATCGTGTACGGCCCAGGCCACATAAATCTCACCGTTGGGACCAACAGCAGGCACTGCGCCTTCGGTGGTGTTGTCGCTATCCACACAATCGCCCGAATATTGGTTGATCCCTAAAGCATCTGTCCAGGTCAACCCGCCATCGGTTGATTTGCTGAAATGGATATTGCTGAACTTGGTAGTATCGGCAGTGCCGTATTCGTCAAATTGTGTCCAGGTTACGTAAATGGTGTTGGTGCCACTGTCAACAACAGCCCATGCTTTGTCCTGTGCCTTGGTGCCGTTCAGCCCCATATAGGTATCGGCAACCCATTGGTTGTTGTCAATATCGAATTTCTGGCAGACAATACGGTCAATCCAATTTCCATCTGGTGGATTTGAAAGGTGGATATAATAAAACATTCCGGCCGTATCGGTAATCAGGCATGGATCGCCCCACACACCGTTTACGGGGGAATGCAGTATGCCTTTTGTCCAGTTGAAGCCGCCGTCAATGGAATAATAATAATGGTTTATGTTGGCTCCGGCAACCAGTTCATTCGGATTGGCCGGATTCATGGTAATTGACGGTTCGCTGAGCCCCCAGTCTTGTTCGTAGTCGATTTGCACATTTTCAAACTGCTGAGCAGTAACACGGGATGTTATTAACAATACAAGTATTATTAAAAATATTTTCATTCAATTTAATTTTTTGTTTTTATAAGATTAATTCTAAAACAAGATAAATTTATTAGGAATCAGCATTTTCATATTCTCGTATATGGTTGCGAATTATGATGGTTTCTCAACCCGCCATTTCCGGTACAGGTAGCAAATTTACAAAACTTTTAGTCGTTGTTGGCAATTTCCAGGTCTATCTGATTTTCGGAAGTGGCAATAATGCCTGAAACGGTCATATCACCCGTCACATTTACGGCAGTGCGCAACATATCCAGTGGCCGGTCAACGGCAAAGATCAGGGCAATGCCTTCGGTGGGAATGCCCACTGCCGTCAGGACAATGATCAGCATGACCATGCCTGCCCCGGGCACCGCTGCCGAACCAATGGAAGCCAGTGTGGCCGTGAGGATAATGGTCAATTGTCCGCTCAGACCGAGGTCCATCCCGTAAACCTGTGCCAGAAAAACCGCCGCCACGGCTTGGTACAAACTGGTTCCGTCCATGTTGATGGTGGCCCCCAACGGCAGTACAAAGCTGGCTATTTCATTGTCAATTCCCAGTTTTTCTTCGGCTGTTTCCATGGTAAAAGGCAGGGTGGCGGCACTTGAACTGGTTGAAAACGCCAGCATCTGCACAGGGGTGATGGCCTTTAAAAAATTCGGATACCTGATCTTTGTAAAGAATCTTAAAAACAAAGGATAAACCACAAAAATCATGATGATCAAACCGATAATTACCGTCAGCCCGTAAAGGCCCAATGCGGCAAAAAGGGAAAGCGTGTCGCCGGGATTTTTACCGGCTATTTCCACAATCAACGAAGCGATCAGTGCAAAAACACCATAAGGCGCCGACATCATGATGATATCTATCATTTTCAGTACCACCTCGTTTAAACTGTAAAATAGTTTTTTGACCGGTTTTGTCTTTTTTGCCGGAAGCAGCACGATGGCAATGCCGAATAAAATGGAAAAAAAGATCACCTGCAGCATGCGTGTATTGTTGCTCATGGCCTCCACCAGGTTTTGGGGAACCAGGTCCACAATAAATTTCAGGGGGGTTTTTTTTTTCAGGCTTTCGGCGGAAGCTTGTTTATCCTGCGCATGGTCGGCATAACGCTGTTCAAATTCGCGGGCTTTGTCTTCGGGAAACACTTTCCCCGGCTTTGTTATGTTAACAATGGCCAGCCCAATGGAAATGGCAATGACGGTTGTCAAAATATACAGGCCAATGGTTTTTAACCCGATGCTTGACAACTTTGAAACATCTTTCAGGTTGCTCACCCCGTTGATCAGCGAAACCACAATAAGCGGCATGGCAATCAGCTTGAGCAGGTTGATAAAGATGGTGCCCCAGGGTTTGATGTAGAAGGATGTGAACTGAAGCCACCCGTAATTTACGGCAATCAAACCCCAGAGCACACCCGCCAGCATCCCGATAAGAATTTGCCAGTGAAAGGCGATTTTGAATTTTTTCATAAATAAAAATCAATATTACGAAAAGAAACCTGATTAAAAAAACCCGGATAACTCAAAAGTAAATAAATTTGTTGAATTGAATCGGTGACTTTTAAAAAACAGCAATTATGAAAAAAATAGGTGTCCTCACTGCCGGCGGCGATTGCCCCGGGCTGAATGCAGCCATCAGGGGCGTTGGCAAAACCGCCATCGTAAAATATGGAATGGAAGTCATCGGTATTGCCGATGGGTTTCTGGGGCTGATCAATAAAGATTATTTTCCCTTGAAAGAAGAAATGTTGTCGGGCATACTCACGCTTGGCGGTACCATTCTGGGGACATCGCGCGAAAAACCTTTTAAAAAAACAGGGCCATTGAGTATTGACAAACCCAAGCTGATCAATGAACATTATAAAGAGCTGGGGCTCGACTGCCTGGTTTGCATCGGCGGGAACGGGACTATGAAAACGGCCACCCGTCTTGCCAAAGAGGGCCTGAACATCATCGGCATTCCCAAAACCATTGACAACGATGTGTGGGGGACTGACCAGACTTTCGGTTTTGATTCGGCCCTGGGTATTTGCACCGATGCCATTGACCGGCTGCACTCCACAGCCAACAGCCATAAACGGATCATGGTCATCGAGATCATGGGACATGATGCCGGCTGGCTGACTTTGTATGCCGGTATGGCCGGCGGCGGTGATGTCATCCTGATCCCCGAACTGGATTATGATATTGATGCAGTGTGCAATTACCTGATGGAAAGGGCCAGGAAGAAAAAAGCCTATTCCATTGTCGTGGTGGCCGAAGGTATCAAACACCCGAAGAAACGTTCGGCAGCTTCCTACATTTCGGAAAAAATTGAAGAAAACACAGGGCTGGAAACACGCAAAACCATATTGGGGTATATCCAGCGCGGCGGAAGCCCTTCGCCCATGGACCGCATACTGGCATCCCGGTTTGGCGCTTATGCGGTGGATTTGATAGCCAAAGGGGATTATGGAAAAATGGTGATTAAAAAAGGGGAAAAAACCAAAGACATCCCGCTCTCGAAAGTGGGCAATAAATTAAGGATTGTCCCCCACAACCATTCGTTGATTTCAAAAGCCCGAGGACTGGATGTGTGCCTGGGGGGTAAGATATAGATTTTGGGGGGGGTAAAAACCAAATTGTTTTAAAAATTAAAAATATGCCAAACACTTATTCTCAAATCTATATGCATTATGTATTTTCACCCAAATACAGGGAAGCACTTATAAATGAAGAATTTGAAGAAGAACTTTACAAATATATTACAGGCATTGTGAAAAATCTAAAGCAGTTGTTAATCAGAATTAATGGCATGCCCGATCACTGTCATATGTTGGTACGGCTAAAACCCATGGTAGCCCCTTCAAAGTTCATTCAAACCATAAAAACAAATTCATCAGGATGGTTGAATAATAAAAACTCCCTTAAACATGAATTCAATTGCCAGAGTAACCCTCGTAAAATATTGACACTATCCACCAACCAGGGACTGCCGTAGGCAGGGTATATTATAGTCAGAGACGTAAGTCTCTGGCTAATATGAGTTAAACAAAGAGTTCCGTAGGAACGGCATTTTTTTAGACTTCCGAAAACATGTTGGCTAAAAATCAGTAAAATACATGTTGGAAATAACAACTCATTATCTTTGCGTTATGAATGAATCGAAACATCTCTTTAAAAATAAAGTTCAACATGTTATTTTTATCGTACTCTTTATTTTCCCTTTGTTTTCTGCATTTCCCCAAGGTGATATTGACAGCTTAAAACAACTGGCAGTGGATGCGGAACCGGCTAAACAAATGAAGCTGTTCAATCAGATCGGCAAATTGCAATATCGGAAAGCAAATTATGCCGATGCCCTCGGGAATTTTTCAAAATCCCTCGAAATTGCCCGGAGCATAAACGACAGCCTGTATATTGCCAAGATGTATTCGAATATCGGTGTCATCAATGACATGATCGGAAATTATTCGCTGTCAATTTATAATTACCAAAAATCGTTAAATATATATGAGTACCTTAATAACAAGGAAGGGAAAGAAAGTGTATTGAACAACATAGGCATTGTTTACGAAGAAATGGACATGCCCCACAAAGCGCTTAATTATTACTTTAAGGCGCTCAAACTGAAAAAAGAAAGGGGTGAGCAGACGAGTATAGCCGGAACCTATAACAACATAGCCATTATACATGGAGGTGTATTTAACAATAACGACAGCGCCTATTATTATTATGACCTGGCCATGAAAATATATAAGAATATCGGTGACAAAAGGGATGTGGGCATGATCTATAGTAATCTTGGGCTGATCCATCTCAGAAAAGGGGAAATTGAAAAGGCAAAAGATTTTTTTGAAAAAGCACTAACGATTTTCAAAAAAACAGAAGACCCTAATGATATTGCTTCGGCACTTTATTACCTGGGGCTGGCTTATCATAGTGAATCAAATTATGATGAAGCCTTAAAATATTACACGCAGGCCAACAAGTTGTCAGAACAACATCAAATTAAAAAGATGCAATCGCAGATTTGCAATGATATGGCGAAATTGTACGAGCAAACCGGCGATTACAAAGATGCCTTAATGTGTTTTAGAAAATATGCCCAAATCAGGGATCAGCTCATCAACCTCAAAAAAATTAAAAAAATCCATCAGCTTGAAACCAATTTCGAACTGGAGAAAAGGGAACATGAAATTAAAATGCTGAAAAAACAGGGTGAATTAAATGAGTTGAAACTTACGTGGGCAAGAACGGTTTCCTTTGCCCTGATCACCATTTTTGTTTTAACAATCATTATCATCGTTTTGATTTTCCTGAAAAACCGTTATAAAAAAGAACAGGAAGTCATCACGTTACAATCCCGCTTGTTCCGCTCGCAGACGTCACCCCACTTTGTGTTTAATTCGCTGATGTCCATTCAAACCTTTTTGCTGGATAATAATGTGGAAAAGGCCTCGGAATATCTGGTTGACTTTGCCAAACTGATCCGGAGTATTTTACAGCAGACAAACAAAAGTTTTATTACACTGGATAAAGAAATAGAGGTCTTGCAACAATTTGTAAAACTGGAAAAGTTACGGTTTAGCGATAAGTTCGATTATTCATTCGAAGTAAAAGTTGCGCATCCCGAAGAAATACTTTTTCCGCCCATGCTTGCCCAGCCGTTTATCGAAAATGCAATCATTCACGGCCTCGCCCCCGCCCCGAAAAAAGGATTTCTGAAAATCCTTTTTGAAGAAAAAAACAATGAACTGACCGTGATGATTGAGGATAATGGTATCGGAAGGGAGAATGCGGAAAAACTGAACAAAGACGAAAAACACCTGTCACTGGCCACTGAAATCACGAAAGAGCGCATTCATCTGATGGCCAGGAGATATAAGAAAAAAATAAGTATGGAAATAGAAGACCTTTATGATCAAAACAGGGAACCGGCAGGCACAAGGGTTACCTTTAAAATGAAACTGGATTAAATAATTGGCTTTTATTACTTTTGCATTTAAACAAGAATAAAAAAATGCTGAAAGCGGTGGTCATAGAAGATGAGCCCAAAACACGGGAAGCCATAACAAATATCATCAACCGTTTATGCCATGATATAAAAGTTGTTGCCAACGGGCATAATATTAAAACCGGTATTGATGCCATCTACAACGGTCACCCGGATATCCTTTTGATTGATGTGGAACTTTCTGACGGCACGGCTTTTGATATTTTACGGCATGTTTTCAACATTGATTTTCAGATTATTTTTGTTACGGCCCACGAAGGATATGCACTGAAAGCCATTAAATTCAGCGCGTTTGATTATATTTTAAAACCGTTCAGCGTTGAAGAGCTTACATTGGCAGTTGACAAAGCTGCAGAAGCTGTCAGTAGAAAAAAGACGGAAGTCAACCTTGAAACTTTATTGAACAATATTGACAACAGGGAACAAAAAAGAATCGTGCTGAAAACTGCTGACGAAATACACCTGGTCAATATTTCCGACATCATCAATTGCGAGGCCGATTCAAGCTACACACACTTTTTCCTGAAAGACGGTTCACAGCTCACTGTTTCCAACCATCTGAAAGAATACGATGAATTGTTGAAAGATCATCATTTTTTCAGGGTACACCATTCTTACCTGGTCAACCTGAACGAAGTGAAAAAGTTTCACAAAATAAGCAACGCTTACGTTTTGATGAGCAATGGTAAAAAAGTACCCGTTTCCAGCCGGAAAAAAGAACGGTTGCTCGAAAAGTTTAATTCACTTTAGTCTTCACCCTGTTTTTTAAGGATAAAAAATATTGAAAAAAGCGACAAGGCCGTTTTTGATTTTTACACTTACCCTGTAAATGTACACACTTATCCATCATAACATTACACTTATCAATCCATCTACATATATTAATATTTTCTTAACATTTGGTATTATCTTTATCCCCACAAAATCATTTTTCTATATCTGCAATACATTCAAATTTTGCCATAAACCGATATCTAATTAATAATTAATCTTTATGTCTTATGAAACGAAAAAAATTACTTTTATTACTTTTTGCCCTCGCATTTAGTGGTTTTGCATTTGGGCAATTAAGCGAAGGATTTGAAACCTGGCCGCCAACTGATTGGACTATTGACCAGGGAGCTTGCTCGCCAACAAACGACATAACCCAGAGCAGTACCTATGCCCATAGTGGCACCTATTCGGCCCGCTTCAGTTCTTTTTCCTCATGCGGTAGCGGTTATGACGAATATCTTATTACTCCACAGCTTGTTACAACAAGTGGGGATCAGACCATAACTTTTTGGTATAGAAGATATTCATCAGGATCTGAGGTTTTCAAAGTTGGTTGGTCATCAACAGGAACCGATGTAAGTACTGATTTTACATGGAGTTCCGAAATTTCTGATGCATCTACTACATGGCAGCAATACTCAAAAACTGATTTGCCTGTTGGCACAAAGTACGTTGCTATTCATTATTACAGTAATTATCAATATTACTTATATGTTGACGATGTATCAGGACCTGCTCTTTACGTTCCTTCCTGCCCCGCCCCCTCCGCCCAAACCGAAACCAATATTACAACCAACTCGGCTAACCTCGGATGGACAGAAAACGGCACAGCAACTACATGGAACATCGAGTGGGGACCCACCGGCTTTACCCAGGGTAGCGGAACCATGATTACCGGAACCGGTTCAAACCCATATTCGCTGACCGGTTTAACGGCAGCTACCACTTACGACTGGTATGTACAGGCAGATTGCGGCGGTGACCAGAGTACATGGACAGGGCCGGGTACTTTTACTACGACTTGTGGAACATACACACCTGATTATCTTGAAGACTTCACAACTTTCTTGCCCAATTGCTGGGATGAAAACACAGGACCTGTAACCGGCCCAACCGGTACATCAGGAATAAGTGCGTGGACATCTGATGGCTTTGCCAATAATGGCACAACAGGAAGCGCAAGGATAAACCTTTATAGCACATCTCACCAAGATTGGCTCATTACACCTAATTTTGATCTTACAGGTGGCGGTTTCGAATTAAATTTTGATGTTGCTGTTACTACATATTCGGGAACGGGTTCCTCCAACATGGGGTCGGATGATGAAGTACAATTGTTGGTAACAACCGATGGCGGTATAACATGGAGCAACCTGATGACTTGGAATACAGGCAACACACCATCCAATACAGGTGATAATACAACTGTGGATATCAGTGCTTATACAGGAAACCCGGTTCAATTTGCATTCTGGGCAAGCGATGGTTCTGTTGACGATACTGAAGATTACAATTTTTATGTGGACAATTTCCAGGTACGTACCCCGCCTTCCTGCCCCGCCCCCACTGCCCAGGCCGAAAGCAACATCACAGCCACTTCGGCTGACCTTGACTGGACAAACGGCGGAAGCGAAACAGGATGGAACATTGAATATGGCCCGACAGGTTTTACACAGGGCAGCGGCACAACACAGGCTGTTTCTTCCCACCCATACACACTTACCGGCTTAACAGCAGCCACAACCTACGACTGGTATGTGCAGGCCGATTGCGGAGGAGACCAGAGCACCTGGACAGGGCCGAGTACGTTTACAACGGCGTGTACATCAGTTTCAGTCTCCTGGAATGAAGGGTTTGAAGGTATGCCTTCCGTCGGTGCGGGAATAGTGCCCAATTGTATGGCTGAAGACGGTGACTGGGCTACTGCTGATGCTCCCCAAACTTATAACAGGGATGCAAGGACCGGCACCAATTATATTTATACAAATTATAGTGCTGATGACTGGTTATTTTCACCACCTATTGACCTTACAGGTGGAACATCCTATGATTTCTCATTTTGGTATGTTACCGATGGGAATTCAGGATGGACAACCGTAGAAGCAAAATATGGAACCGGGCAAACATCAGGGGATATGACCACAGCAATAGGCACCCCTGTTTCCGGTCCAACCAATACAACCTATGTTGAATACCGGGGCAGTTTTACACCGGCAACTTCAGGCACCTACTTACATGGGAATTCATGTAGTGGCTACCTCAAGTCCCTGGTATATTACATTTGATGATCTAGCCTGTGAGCTAACACCATCCTGCCCCGCACCCACAGCCCAAACCGAAAGTAACATTACAGCCACCTCGGCTGACCTCGGCTGGACACCGGGTGGAAGCGAAACTACCTGGAACATTGAGTGGGGCCCGACCGGGTTTACACAGGGCAGCGGAACCATGATCACCGGAACGGGTTCAAACCCCTATTCGCTTACCGGATTATCGCCAACGACAACCTACGACTGGTATGTACAGACTGATTGCGGCGGCGGTTCCTCTAGTACATGGACAGGGCCAAGTACCTTTACAACGGCTTGTGCCACATTTTCCACACCTTTTTCAGAGGATTTTTCAAGTTCTTCCACACCAACCTGTTGGGACAATTCAGGTGCCGAAAGCTGGTTATTCAGCACAGGTGCCGGGTATGGAGCGGCGGCGGCAGGTGACCATACCCCCGGAGGAGGAACAAATTATGCCTGGATTGACGGTTCAGGCGATATCCAGCAAAACGCACTGGTTACTCCTTATATGGATGTGAGCGGATTAACTACCCCTGCAGTTGAATTTTATTTTTTTAGTAATAACACCAATAACCCCGGAGATGACAACACCCTGACGGTGGATTTCTGGGATGGTGCGGCATGGAACAATCTGTTAACCTATTCCGGAGATGATGCTTCCTGGCAACAAGGCCTTTTTGATCTGTCAGGCTATACCATCACAGGTGATGTTCAGTTCCGGTTTATTGTTACCGGAACGGCAGCTACCCAATATTACAACGATATATTGGTTGATGACGTCAGCGTAATGGAAATGCCATCCTGCCCCGCCCCCACTGCCCAGACCGAAAGCAACATTTCAGGTTTTCAGGCTGATCTGGGCTGGACAACCGGAGGTTCTTCTACCTGGGACATTGAATGGGGGCCAACCGGCTTTACCCAGGGCAGTGGAACGATGGTAACAGGCATAACAAACAATCCATATACCCTGACCGGATTATCGCCAACGACAACTTATGACTGGTATGTTCGTGATGATTGCGGTGGTGACCAGAGCACATGGACGGGGCCAAGTACATTTACCACAACAGTAGCCTGTCCTGCCCCAACAGCCCAAACCGAAAGCAACATTACAACCACCTCGGCTGACCTCGGCTGGACCAGTACGGCATCAACATGGAATATTGAGTGGGGCCCAACAGGATTTACCCAGGGTAGCGGAACCATGATAACCGGAACAACACAAAATCCTTACCCGCTTAGTGGATTAACGGCAAGTACTACCTACGACTGGTATGTACAGGCAGGCTGTGGAAGCACCTGGACCGGCCCCAGTACATTTACTACCGTATGTGGCACAACCTCGATTCCCTACTTTGAGAATTTTGACGGGGTGACAGCTCCTGCTTTCCCGCCTTGTATGACCGTGGAAGATGTCAATGGGGATAACATCGTTTGGGAGACAACCACTGCAGAATATGTGAGCCCCCCCAATTCAGCGATGATTACTTATAATACATCGCTAAATATGAATGACTGGTTCTTTACCCAGGGTTTGCAATTAACCGGTGGGGTTACTTACGAAGTTTCCTTTGCCTATACTGCTGCCAGTGATAGTTATCCTGAGAAACTGGCCGTGGACTGGGGAAATGCAGCCAATGCCGCATCCATGTCGGGAACCCCTATTTTTGATGATAACAATGTAACTGTTGGCTGGTGGGCAGGTTCGGAAACTTTTACCCCGGCAACCACCGGTACTTACTATGTTGGATTCCACGGTTATAGTGATATGAACGAATGGAATTTATATGTAGATGATGTCAAAGTTCTTGAGCAGGTTACGGCTACCACCTGGAACGGCTCGGTGGACCATGATTGGGACAAACCGGGGAACTGGACGGGCGGTTTGCCTTCTTCAGGAACGGCTGTAACCATCCCGACGGGTTTAACAAACTATCCCACACTGAGCAGTGCAACCACCATTGGCAGCCTGCTTGTTGCCTCGGATGCTACGGGTGATGCTTCTGTCTTGAACGATGGTTTACTAATCGTTACGGGCAACGCAACTGTTCAACGTTATGTTACCGGCGGCGTATGGCACGATGTGTCGGCATCAACACAGGGGCAAACCCTGAACAGCCTGTATTTTAACCACAGCCCGGATGTCTGGCTGCGGCATTACAACGAACCGGACAACACCAGGACATACCTTTATGTTCTGACTGATCCGATGCCTTCGGGTGCGGGTTTTGAAATCTGGGTGGAAACCAGCAACAATGTTACCATAAACTATACCGGGGCCCTGCAACGGTCTAATGTTACCCTGACCACTTCTTCAACGCCACCGTTAAGTTATACAGGCCCTGAACCACTGGGTTATAACCTCATCGGCAACCCGTTTGCCAGCCCCGTTGATCTGGATGAAGGCACTTGGAGCCTGACCGATGTAACCACTTCTTTCTGGGTTTGGGACCCAAACAGCGGAACCGGTGGAACTTTTCTTGACTGGAACACATCTTCCGGAACCGGAAGCCTTACAGGCGGTATTATCCCCATGGGACAGGGGTTCTTTATCCAGGCCACCGGTACAGCACCTTCCATTACCATACCTATGGCGGCAAGGGTTCATTCTGCAACAGGTTTTTATAAAAACAGTGCGGCAGAAGATGGCGACGGGCCTATGCACATGTCCCTGCGTGCGTTAATGGACAATGGTTACGATGAAATGAATATTGCCTTTATTGAGGAAGCATCGGAAGAATTTGATACTTACGACACCCGTAAAATGTTTGCTTTTGAAGGGGATGCCCCGCAGATTTATTCGGAGCAATATGGCGAGCAATTAAGCATTAACGGTTTGCCCTTGTTAACCAAAGAAGGTTATGATGTGAAGGTAGGGTACAAAGCAGGAGTAAACGGTGATCAAAAGCTTGAAGCCGACCTGAAATACCTGCCCGAAACGGAGGTGTTACTGGAAGACCTTTTAACGGGTAATGTACAAAACCTTGTTGATGAACCGGTCTATAAATTTGAAGCTTACGTTGACGATGATCCTGTTCGTTTTGTCCTGCACTTTAACCCGGTATATACCGGTGTTGAAGGCCAGGCAGATGATCTGGGCATCAAAGTTTATGCTTTTGACGGAGCGGTCTATATCCGGAGCCAGGGAAAAGCTGCCAAAGAAAAGAAAGAAGTCTGGATATACGACATGTTTGGCCGGACGGTTTTGGAAACAACAGCTTATCCGTCAACACTCAACAGGATTTCTGTAAACGTTGATAACGCATTTGTCATCGTCAGGACGGCCTGTGAATCCGGTGTTACAACAACCAAAGTTTTTGTCAAATAACCATAAAAATCCTATTACCATGAAAATCAAATATTTAAAAAAGATCATAATAAGTCTTGTTTTCGTATTCGCAACGTCGTTCTCTTTTGCACAAATGATGAGCCCGCAGGATCCGGGTAACGGCCCCACCGGAAGTGACCCGCCTGTTGGCGGAGGTGCGCCCATTAGCGGGGGAATTATTGTATTGCTCACCCTCGGGGCTGCGTATGGAGGAAAAAAAGTAGTTGACCTGGCGAAAAAAACCGGGCAAGACACGGACTTATAGTATAAGATACTCATTTTTCACATACAATGCGAGCCTGTCCTTTTGAAAAATTCCAAAGGGGCGGGCTTTTTATCTTCCCGGGATAACCGTCTTCCAAATCTCCGGATTCCAATGATTACACTTATCCAATAAAATATAACACTTATCCGTTAAAAAATCACACTTATCAATCCGTTGATTTTTTTCTTTGGAAAACAGATGGTAATCATAAATTTGCAGTTCAATTATAAAAGAACGACAAACTAAAAACAACAAAAACGAACTATAAACTATATTTATTTTTCACGGACTAACTCACTAACAACACTCATCTTTTCATCTTATGCAATCCTGAATCTGCCTTTTTGAAAATTTCAAAAAGGCAGATTTATTTTGTCCTCTGATTTCGCGGAACACTTTATCAATTGCTAACCTGATTAATTCATAAGTTTTGGTTGAATGAATAGGCATTTTGCCCCGTCCTGAAGGATGCGGCAAAATTTAATCAGGCCAAATGTTGAATTCCGTGTTTAAAATAATTCATGTTGTTCGGAAGCCAATCTTTCAATCGGAAAAGAATGGTGTTATCTATTCGGATAAAAGATTCGGTGGAATCATGATTAATTGACACTCAACTGAAACCTATTTTTTATTTTCCCGTATTAACATTTACCAGACACGATTAACAAAATAGTCATGCTATACCAGAAGTCGCATTATTATCCGATTGTTTCAAAAATATCAGGTTCCGGTTCATTCCGGTACATCTTACAACAAACTGAAATGGATGCTTCAACTTATAAACCTTTCTTTTACCTGCCGGGTTACAGGCTATAATAAAGCCACGCAGTGAGTGTGAAACGAATTATTGAAGAAAGGCGATATCGGTAGTAGGTAGTTTTGGTTTATGACAGGGCTTGCCGGAAAATTCCGGCAGGCCTTTTTTTGTTGGAAAATCGTACTTTTAAAGCATGAATTCTTTATCAAAAAAAGCCCATTTCCTGCACCGGTTTGTCCGGTTGCTGCAAAACAGGAAATTGTCTGATCCTTCCACCTTTCACCAGGCAAAACGGATGATTGGCGACACAGTTGGCGTTGCATACAGTGGGGTAAATACTCCTGCATTTCAATCGGCTTTGAAAACAAAAAATGAACTTTTCGGTGAAGGGCCGTTTTCAATTTGGGGGACTTCGGAAACCGCCAATTTACCGGGCGCTGTTTTTTTTAATGCACTATCTGTCAGTTCAACCGATTTTGACGAGGGTCACCGGAAAGCCGTTGGACACCCGGGCAGTGTTGTGGTTCCGGTAGCATTGATCTTAGGGCAAAAACTTAAAAAACCTTACGCTGACCTATTAAAAGCCGTGATCATTGGATACGAGGCAGGTACGCGTTTTAGTTATTCGAGATATTCCGGAAAAGTAAATTCTTATGCCACCGGTAGATGGGGGGCCATTGCATCTGCAACAACAGCGGCTTGTTTGCTCGAATTGAATATCGAACAATTGATGCATGCCCTTAGCCTGGCTTTTGTTTTATCACCGGCAATGCAGGGGGGATCAACAGATGTGAGCACGGGTTCCATGTCGAAAGAAGGGGTGGCATGGGCAGTGCAATCGGGTTTGCAAAGCGCCTTACTGGCACAAAAAGGTTTTTCGGGGCCTTATCTTTTTATTGACGCTTATAATGACCTTGACAAAAATAAATTACTCGCTGATGAGCAAAGTGAATGGCTGATCAATTCCAATTATTTCAAACCTTATGCCTGTTGCCGCTGGCTGCATACTGCTTTATACCTGGCCATAAAGCTTAAAAAAGAACATAATGTCCGGGTTGAAAATATTGATCGCATTGAAATATGCGTTTTTGAACGAGCCCTTAAACTGATCGAGCATAAATATCCTGAAAACGTTGTGCAGGCTCAGTTTCATTTGCCTTTCACGTTGGCCTGTGCTTTGTTGTTTGATGAGGTAACTCCCCGGCAGGTAACGGAATTAAACCTTCAAAATGACAAAATTAAAAAACTGATTGATAAAATCTCACTTATTGCCGATGAATCATTCTCAAAAGTATTTCCTTTTAAGTTGAAGTCGCAGGTTACCTTCTTTCTGAAAAACGGAACACAGGTTAGTCTATTGGAAAATTCGGCCCCATGGAATGCAGAAATGCCACCAACGGACGAAGAACTTTACCTGAAATTCGCTTTACAAACAGGCAGTAAAGCCCAACGGTTATGGGATTCAATATTTGAGAATCATTCAGCTTTTAACGATATTGATTAATTTTGGGGAAAATTCTTCAAAATGATCTTTATTGCAGGTGCAGGCCCTGAAAAGAAAGAAAAGTTCATCACTTTGAAAACCAGGCATTGTTATCATTGTAACAACGATACTTTTTGGATGCTGGAAAAAACAAGGTATTTTGTCACGTTGTTTTTCCTGCCTGTTTTTCCTTTAAAGATTGAATACCTGTTTTATTGCCCGGTATGCGGCAATACACAGAAACTGAAAAAAGAAGAATTTGAAAGGATTTTACGTTTAGAAGCTGAACCTTATCATGGAGAATGAAAACAATAAAACTTACATTCCTTCTATTTGCCTTAATCCCGTTATTAACTACAGCAACAGGATAAAGCGACTGAGAAAAGGGCGCTGATCAACCGGAATGTGGCTCCCATGGAAGGTGAAAAAGTTTTCACGAAACATTATGCAAACAGCTTTCGCGAAACAGGGTTATTGGATTACCTCCGGAAAAATCAAATAAAGCAAGTGATTATCTGTGGCATGCTGACCCAGATGTGTGTGGAAGCCACAGCCCGCGCAGCAGCCGATTATGGCTTTGACGTTATTGTTATCGGGGATGCCTGCGCTACACACGACATTGTTTACAAAGGCGACACGGTGAAAGCGGCCGATGTCCAGGCATCCACACTGGGCTCCATTGAAGTATATTACGGGAAAGTAATGACTACCGGTGAGTTCCTTAACGGAAAATAGTTGCAATTCCCTGGAAATATTTCGTTCCGATGGAACTCATAAAAATACCATACAAGCATTTACTTCACAAAATCGAATGCCCATGAAACGTCCCGGTCAAATCTTAAAAAGTAAGGTTGGCCGTCAAGATGCATGGCAGAGATGATATTTTGCCCGTCTAATTTCAGGTTCCCTTTTCCGTTTTCTATGCGATACATTGTTTCTTTGCCATACAAGTAGCTGTGAAATCCTTGTTTAGGAGTAAAAATGGCACTGGTCAACTCTTGCTTTTCCCCTTTTTCACCAAACATTCCTTTGATTTCGATGAACCCGTTTACCGTTTTTATGGAGGCATCCACATTGTATTTTTCACCTGATTTTTTTACCTCTAATGTAATTTCTCCCGAATAAGTAGGGAATCCGAAAGCATTGTATTTGTCACCCAGTTTTTTGCCCTGGTCAACAATTGTGACCGGGCAAACCATAAAATTATCAATTTTGATTTTATCCGTCGTTGAAAGTCTGACGGATGTTTCGACAGGAATGATCAGATGTGCAGCCTTCATTGGTCCCGAATTGGTTCCGTCCATTTCATGTTCATCACTTTTTACAATATAAAGCATGACAGCAGTCATGTCATTTTCATGAACCACTTTGGGTTTGAAACCCGGCCCCACAATTTCGGTCATAACCTCCACCGGAACATACCACCCGATGGTCAGCGCTGTGGCCGGATGGTTTTTCGGAATGATAAAGTCCCGGTTTTTTACCTCAGGTATGCAAGCATTTAACAAAAGTATTGTGGCAATCAATGCAAACAAGACAAAGGTTGATTTTTTCCGTTTCATCTGATAAAAAAATTAATGGTTCACTAAAACTTTTCATCATATTTAGTCCAAAGGTCATTTCCCAGTTTAATGCAACGGTCCATTACCATAGTTCCCTGTTGATTGGTATATTGCGTTAGAAACTGAACAGCCAGTGAAGGGTCTTTTTTGTACAGGTCCAGTGCCGCTTTGTCAATGGCAGGCAGTTCTCTAATAAACTTTTTCTGGATGGGTTCCCAAACAGCATCCACATCTTTGTGCATATCCCCCCAGCGGTGTGCTGCCAGAGTTCCTGTTCTGTTGAAAATCCACCAGGCCGATTCCATCGTAAAACCATTTACCCTTCCGGGGACTTTGTACTGATGGGGCATATCCGTAACGGACCCGTAAACCGGAACATAAACCGAGGAAGCCACATTGTCCATGGCGAGCCATTCCACACCTCCTATTTCATCCGGCAGCCAGTTACGCAACTGGATGATGGTGGCATACATGGTGTACCAGCGGGCAATGGTTCGTTCGCCAAGCCAGCCCCACCCCCCGTTGATTTTAAAAAGCTTGTTGGCATCGTAAGGCATAAAAGGACTGGCCAGTGGGGAAATTACGGTTTTGCCGTTTTCATCGGTAACCGTTAGTGTTTTACGCATGTCGAAAGGTGTGCCCTGATAATAATCTTTGAAAACAGAGATCAGTTTTTCCATTGTGACCAACGTATCCGGTTTGATGGAAAAAGGAAAATTCTCAGCATTTGGATCCAGTTTAAGCGAGGGAGCAAGCAAGTCGAACACGCGCCACTCGCGCCTCCGGGCAGCAAAAGAAGTCCGGCTTTCGGGGGCATACGCATAGCAAAACCTGAATTCTTCTTTTTCAGGGTTCCACCAGCCATTATCGGTGGCTACCCGGTAAATGTTGCCGGAAGCCATGAAATGATCTTTGTCTTGCAAATTAATTTCTTTGATAGTACTGGCATTCACATTCACGGCAACATGGTCATCAGGAACACGTTGCGCCACCCAGACCGCACCAACTTTCCCTTTTCCGGGTCCCACGACCTCGAAATGCCAGACCTCATTTTTATCGGCAATGGTCAGGGCTTCTCCGGAATCGTTCCATCCGTATTTTTTTAATAGTTCACCCGCCATTTGAATAGCATCACGTGCTGTTGTGTTTCTTTCCAGCATCAACCGGCACAACCGCTGGCAGTCAATCAGGCCGCTGTCGCTTTGCAGTTCTTCCCGGCCACCGAATGTGGATTCGCCGATACCCAGTTGCTTGGTGTTCAGGCTTGGATAAGCCGTGTTGATGTATCCGTAAGTTTTGTCCACCTGTGGAATTTCACCGATTTTGATGTGGGCATAAGCCGGCATGGCGAGTGAATCGTTCTTTACCCTTTTATACATGGGAACCGTTTCGCCCGGTTTATGTTTTTTGCCCGGGACAATGTCAATCCATGATCTTGTCCGGTGGCTGTCGTCAGTATGTGAAGTGATGACCGAGCCATCTGCCGAGGCCAGCCTGCCAACCGTGATGGAGGTACAGGCATCCGGAAAACCGCCTGTCCGGTCAGCCCGGGTTTCGGTTTGTGAAAATCCGGTAAACGGATAAATAATGATCGCTATGAATAAGATGAGTTGTTTCATGTTTGTTATATTTACTTGAATTATTTATTCTTATTTTTCGCTGATTTTTAATTATACTATCATTTGCATCCCCGCCCTAAAGGACGGGGCAATTGATAGAAAACTGAATCTTCCAATTCAGAAACAGATGTATTTCCTTCCAACCTTCTGCCACAGGCATGCCATCGGCACACTCTTGCACTCCTTAAACCCATATATACCTTATACCCCAAACTTCTACTCCAACCTTCTACCCTTTCATCCATTCAAATACTTTATAATGATCTCCATTCATACCCAGTGCCCGGTAAACGGCCAGGGCATTTTTATTGTCCACATCCACGTACAACCGCAGGCCTGCGCAATCATTGTCTTCTTCAACCAGTTTTTTTGCATGGCTGTACATCATCCTGAAAACACCCTTTTTTCTGTAATCGGGCAGCACATAAACCGATTGCAGCCAAAAAACCCACCGGTTCCGCCAGTCGCTCCATTCAGGCGTCAGCAGCATGGAGGCGATGACTTCACCATCATGTTCTGCAACAAAATATTTACCTTTTTGCGGATCCCTGAAAACGGCAATCACACCACTGGCCAAGGTTTCACGGTTAAGCTGAAAGTCCTCGCTTTCCAACGCCATTTTCATTTGAAAATCAATAATGGCCTGGGTATCTGCTTCAATAGCTAATCGTATTCGGAACATCTTTTTTAATACTTTTGTGCGGGTATCGCGAACAAAAATAAACATTCTGACAGTTCAATGAGCGACCAAATTAATCATGAGTGTGGTGTAGCACTGATCCGGCTTTTAAAGCCCCTTGAATATTATCTTGCCAAATACGGAACATCCCTTTATGGCATCCGGAAATTGCATTTACTGTTACAGAAGCAGCACAACCGCGGACAGGACGGGGCCGGTATTGCAGAAGTAAAATTTGACCTTCCTCCCGGGAATAAATACATCAGCCGGATACGGTCGAATGCAAATGCCCCCATTCAGGACATTTTCAACAAAGTTTACCACAAAATTAATGAAGCGGTTCAGGATAATCCCAAACGGCTGAACGATGTAAACTGGCTAAAAGCCCGCGTAGAATTTACCGGCGAACTGTTCCTTGGCCATCTGCGTTATGGAACTTACGGGGGAAACCAAAAGTCGAACCTGCACCCCATGATCAGGGCAAACAACTGGAAAACGCGCAGCCTGGTGCTGGCCGGTAATTTTAATATGACCAACAATATCGAACTGTTCCAAACGCTGGTTGACCTGGGACAATACCCTGTTGAAACTTCCGATACGGTTACCGTAATTGAAAAAATCGGGCATTTCCTGGATGAAGAAAATGAACGGGTTTACCGGCAATTCAAAGAGAAAGGATTTTCAAAATTTGAGACAACACAACATATCATCAACCAACTGGATGTCCTTAATATCTTAAAGGAATCGGCCAAACGATGGGATGGCGGTTATGTTATCGGCGGGCTGCTCGGCCACGGTGATTCGTTTGTAATGCGCGACCCGGCAGGCATACGGCCAGCTTTTTATTATTGTGATGATGAAGTGGTGGTGGCTGCTTCGGAAAGGCCGGTCATTCAAACAACTTTTAATCTGCAGTTTGATGAAGTGAAAGAACTTCCTCCGGGCCACGCCATGATCATCAGGAAAAACGGGAAGGTAAGCTTTGACCGGTTTATTGATCCCCTTCCTAAAAAATCCTGTTCATTCGAGCGAATTTATTTTTCAAGGGGTTCAGACAAAGACATCTACCGCGAGCGCAAAAAACTGGGTTGGTTTTTGGGACAGAAAATTCTGGAAGAAATTGATTTTGACCTTGAGAACACGGTTTTTTCATATATCCCCAACACGGCTTCGGTTGCTTTTAGCGGGCTTGTTGAAATGATAAACGATTTCCGGACAAACCGGATATCCGAAGAAATTTTAAAAGAAGGGCCGGCCATAAACCGGGAAAAACTGGAAATGATGTTCTCGGTTAAACCGAGAATTGAAACCATCGCTGTTAAAGATGTAAAGTTACGGACTTTCATCACGGCTGATAATCAGCGCAACGACCTGGTTGCCCACGTTTATGATGTTACTTATGGCGTGATCAGGCGGGGCATTGACACACTGGTTGTAATTGACGACAGCATTGTGAGGGGGACTACCCTGAAGGAAAGTATCATCCGTATGCTCGACCGTTTAGGCCCTAAAAAGATTGTCGTCGCTTCCTCTGCGCCGCAAATCAGATATCCCGATTGTTATGGCATTGACATGGCCCGGCTGAATGACTTTATTGCGTTTAAAGCAGCCATCCTATTGTTGAAAGAAACGCAGCAGGAACATATCATCAACGAAGTTTACATGAAGTCAAAAGCACAGGAAAATCTGCCGAAAGAGGAAATTGTGAATTATGTTAAGGGAATATACATACCTTTTACTGCCGACCAGATTTCCGATAAAATTGCTGCCCTGGTAACCGGCCAGGATATTCAGGCCTGTGTAAAAGTCATTTACCAGAATATTGAGCATCTGCATGCAGCCATTCCGCACCATACAGGCGACTGGTATTTCACGGGCGACTATCCTACCCCCGGAGGAAACAAGGTGGTAAACCAATCATTCATCAACTATATTGAAGGACGGAATACACGTGCTTATTGATTTTTCCCCTTTTCGGATTTTTATCAGCCGGGATTCATTTCACTAAAAGCATTGACAATCTTGCCGGCAATTGCTGTAAATTCTTCCCGGTTTAATTTCACCCTCGGACTGGCAAAACTCATTTCCGATTGCTTATTGATAGGGATTAAATGGATATGGGCATGGGGAACATCCAGTCCAAACACGATCATTCCGATTCGTTTGCACGGAATAACCGACTCGATGGCTTTTCCCACCTTTTTAGCAAAGTCAAATAAAATCAGGTAAAGTTCATCATCCAGATCATAAATGTAATCTGTTTCTTTTTTAGGGATCACCAGTGCATGACCCTTAGCCAGCGGGTTAATATCAAGAAAAGCAAAACATTCTTTTGATTCGGCAATTTTATAGCAGGGGATTTCGCCGTTGATAATTTTCGTGAAAACAGTAGCCATAATTTTTTCTTTTTGGTTTATCCCAAAATTATAAAATTTAATACAGTAAAATTATTTTATTGTTAAAATTGGTTACCGGATGATTGGTTACCGGATAATTGGTCATTGGAAATAATGGAAAACCGGAACAGAAAATTGTAAAAACAAAAATCACCCGGAATGCTTTCTCAATAAAACTCAGTACCTGACAGGGTTTCCGATTTTAAGGGATTAAGACTGGATGTCAACAACTTCAAAGGGGATGGTTCCGGCAGGGACCTTTATTTCGACTTTATCTCCGACTTTTTTCCCTAAAAGGCCTTTCGCGATAGGTGATTCAACCGATAATTTACCCCTTTTCAGGTTGGATTCTTCTTCAGGGACTAAAGTATATTTATTGGTGGTGCCGTTTTTTAAATTCTTTATGGTAACGGTAGACAACACCAGTACTTTTGATTTATCCAGTTTTGATTCATCAATGATCCTGGCATTATGAATCTTTTCCTGAAGTTTAGATATTCTTAATTCGAGTAAGCCCTGAGCTTCTTTAGCAGCATCATATTCAGCATTTTCCGACAGATCACCTTTGTCTCTTGCTTCAGCAATTTGCTTTGATATTTTAGGCCGTTCAAAACGGATAAGCTGATCAAGTTCTTCTTGTAAATTTCTCAATCCGTCTTCAGTAAAGTACCTTGACTCAGTCATAATTTAAAATGTTTTGCATTTAGTAAATAAGATAAAAAGACCCCTAACTGTATTAAGGGTCCTTTCAGGCTGCAAAGATAATATCTTAATGCCTTTCAGGCAATAAAAAGTTTCTTAGAAATTAAATATTAAGCCTAAAGTATGATTATTATTAAATACTACCGTTTGCCTGAAGGCATAATCAATTCCAATATAGGTACCTTTTTCTTTGTTCAACGGCAAGGCCAGGCTGATACCGGCACTTAGCCCGTTATTCACATTTGTATTCTGGGGCGTATAGATATCGTCCCACATACCGTTTTCATAAGTGTAGGCGGCCCTGATCACAAATATCTCTTTAAAACTATATTCCAACCCAAGCACAAACTGGTCTCTTGAAAAGGAGTTGGATGTAAAATTGCCGGCCAGGGTAATCTTATTTTCTGCCGGCATCAGGAAGGCATAAGATGCACCAATATTTAATTGTGCCGGTAATTCGAAAGGCATCGAACGCTGTTCTGTTGTAAAAAGGGTAGATTGCCCGGGCAATAAAGACCTGATTGACAGCCCATCGCCGCTGAAGCTCATTTTCGGGCCCAGATTTTTTAAAGCGATTCCAAAAGCCATCTGGTCATTTTCCCCGGTAACATATTGAATCCCTATATCAAGTGCAATACCAAAACCATTAATATCGGCAATTGATTCGGAAATAAGTTTGACCAGGACCCCGGCGTATATGCTATTTGAAAAGGCTTTGGAATAACTGATGGAAAAATTCATCAGGTTTGGTTTGTAAGTACCCACTCCGCCATCCGGGCTATTGGTAGTGGTTATTTCAACTTCTCCAAAATTCATTGACATAACCTGCAAGCCCAGGGCACCGGCTTCACCTACTTTTTGAGTAAGCCCGAAAGCGATGATATTTGTTCCTGTACCTTTCATCCAGTCCGTATAAGCAAACTGCAACTGTGTTCTTTTGGTAAATGCCGCACCGGCCACATTTCCCCAAAGGGCCTCAATCCCTTTGACGCTGGCCATATTTGCATTTCCCCATCCACTACTTCTCGGCCAGGGGTTGATCATCAATTCAGCCCCTCCTGCCTGACCTTGCCTGTCTTTGTTTCCGGCAAATGAGATGTTGGGCATCAATAGGGTCGCGATGAGTAAAACAACCAATGTTCTGTAAAGAAATTTCATAATCTGTATGGTTTTTCTCGTTCTTTATCTCTATTATAAATTTAAAACGTGTTAAAGTCAGGGACTCTCATCACAGCAAAAAACTTCAGGATTTTTTCTCCCTGATCTGTTTTTATATGTAAATAATATACTCCACCCGAAATGGGGACAGTCGCATAGTTTTTCAAATCCCAACTTAAAGTCGTATTGGGTGAGTCTTTCTTAAACTGCCTGATCTTCAAGCCACTTATAGTATAAATGGTTATCGTACATTTTTGGGGCAGGTTGGTGATCTTAACCAGGTTCTCCAATGGATTGCTTTCATAAGTCGAATAAGCATAATACGGGTTGGGGACCACCCTGATCTCATCAAGATCACTGGCAAACTTCTGCGGGTTATTATACTCCGACTGAAGACCCTCCATGGAAAAGTCGTACATGGGGTAAAAATTATTGACATCCATACCCGCATAAACCGTATCAAGCGGAACAGCAGAATATCCACGTTGATAAGGAACGGATATTCTAATCCGAATAGTAGCCTCATTGGCCAACCAGTCTTCATTTTCCACACCCATGGGCATTCCCACATACATAGTGGTTGCAAAGAACTGACTTGCCGTAATAATATATTTTAAATTGTCATATATCGTATCGAGCACGGTCATTGCATAACGTCCTGCATCGTAAGCAGGCATTGTAAATTTAATGCCAAGCATGGACAACTCTTCACTTTTATGCCCCATGATATAGACATAATGTTTTCCACCCATTACCGGGATCATGTTTCCCAGTGAGCCCTGGAAGATATTCGGGTCGGCAAGTTGGGTCAGGAGTGGATCATTAACATTCGGGATAAAACGCCTTTTCGGGGGGTTAAACTGCATGTCGCGTCCATTTTGACCTACAAGGTACGAATCTTCCCCATACATAATGTTCAGTCTTTCCCCTGTTTCGATATCAATGGCATAACCCGGAAACCATCCCATACCGTGGTCGCTGATGTAATTTGGATCTCCTTCATTTTCACTGGGTCCGGAACCAATTTCGGCAAATTTTCCATCTTTATCAATGGAAGGTGAAGCACGTAACTCAAATTTATGGACATGGCCTTCAGATAATGCATCGTCAAAACCCATTTCTAGTACGGGCGATCGTGTCCATTTTGATTTATCCGGTGTGAAAACAATATCAACACTATGGATTTCCCCTAATTTGGAATCAAGCTTTGAATCGCTGTTCAATGCAGGGCCAACTTCACTTTGGGTTTTCACGGTAAGGGCCGGAACATTTACTCCATAAGATGTCATACAGTAAGGAGCCCAAGTTCCATTAATCAGTTTTTCAAAAGCTTCGGCGGGATCCCAGGGATTAGCCGGGGTAGAAGACATTTTCCAGTCATCATTACTGGCATCACCCTCTCCTGCCTGTCCGCCTTCCTGGTGGGTCCCCGACCGGATCCAATCGAGTGGGAAGCCCGGCAAATCTACATCTTCAATACCACTTAACCACCGGTGTGAACTGTCGGCAAATTTCAGGGCAGATTCAATGACTCCATTGTTGGGGGCAAAAACACCATGAATGGTTTTTTGTACGGTGTTTCCGTTTTGGCTTACAGGCACTGTTCCATAAGGGATAGGCCCGGAAAAGAACGGCTGGACAGCTTCAATTGCAAAACCTTCATCTAAAAAGATTTGTTCATTTCCCCATATAATGGTCGTATCACTTTTTTCACCTTTATTTGTTTCCTTATTTACAAGATACCAATAACCTGACATCTTACTTGTGGAATCTCCGCTTACTTCAGGTTTATTGGTTAAATTATAAATTTTTTGTGGAAACAAGGTATCCATCCACCATATATAGTTTCCATTAACGACAGTAACAGGGTCAATCACTTTTGCATTGAGTGGCCCGGCATTAATTTGATAAACGGGATTATAGGCAATGGGGTAGTTGGGGCTGCCAAAAAGATTATCGGGACCTGCCGGCGGTTTCGACATGATTTCTTCAAGTGTTTCCGGGGTCAGGTCAACATTTAAACCTCCGTTACCAAAGCCGGCAATACGGGTTACCTGCGGGCGGGCACCATAATCGGAATTAAGTATCGTTCCGTTGACGGTTTTGTGGGGCATGGCCATATATGGTTTTCCATTTCTCGTACGATCGCCTATATTTTTTCTGCCCGACAGATAAGGATGGGTTTGCCCGGACGAATTTGGCCAGTTCAGGCCAAAATCAAGATAATCATTATAAGCGTAAGCCAGGGCCAGATAATAATAGTCTTTATTATTTACAAGCCTTGAGTCACCGGTTGCAAAAGCATCTTGTGTGATTTCAAAAGAATGTGAAATACCGTTATCCTGTCCGTTGACTTCAACCACCGGCACAACAAAACCAAGGGATTCATCATAGTTGTAATTTATTAACCGGGTAATTCCGTTTTTTACGTCAAACTGGGCAACCAACCTGGCTTTGTCAGCATTATGTAAACTTTCAACACTCACATCTTCGGATGCCAACTGGAAAATCTGATACCCTTCAAAACGATAAATTGAATCGCTTCTTACAGGAGGCTTACTGCCCGGTAACGGTTGAAGAATATTGGGATCGTATTCGGCATATTTCTCTTTGTAATTATTTGAAACAGGTGAATTGGAAATATAAAATATCAGCCTTTGATCCAGTTCCTGTATTGTCAGATCAGGGGCCGTCGGGCCGTCAATTACTTTAAAACAATTATCAAATAAAGTCTGGCATTTATCATCCACTACCCGCAACAATTCCACGGAAGCCCAGGCTTTGCCTGTCGTAGTTCTGGCCCAGGGAATACCAACCGTGATGTAGTTTACGGCGCCTGATTTCAATGTAAACGGGCCTGCCGATTGCATAAACCGCCGGTCGCCCGGAGGGTTGGGTGAACCGTTATTGCCGGTTTCCTCAGTCCAGTAAAACCCATTGGTATTGAACCCGCCGTTTGGTGGCTGGCCATGAGTACCCCAGTTACAGGGGTCCGTATCGCCGGGGAACATGAAATCGCAGGCAGGGCCGACTGTTCCCGCACCGGAATAGTGGCCTGTGCCGCCATATAACATCTTTGTCCCGTCTTTCCAGATACTACGCAGATAATTATAATACTGCGGGGCAATCTGGGGGTCACCCAGAGGTCCACCGCTGTTGTTATGATAGATAAACCTCCTCATTCCAAAACGTTCATCATCAACAATGCCATTTTGAAAATTTACTCCGTTGATACTAACGTCACAGAGCTGTTCTAATGTAGTATCACCCGTTGCAGGGTCAATAACTATCTTCCATTTTGGATTATCCAACCCGTCCGGATCCATATATGGCCCCTGAAAAAAGTCAACCCCTACGGCAGGCGGATGAGCTCCATAAGCTTCGATCTCACCGTTCCCGTCAATATCTTTACCATTGTAGCAATAGCCAAGGCCACGGCCAACATCACACCCCACAAAATCGTCCCAGGCATATCCCAGGTCGGTATCAACCCAGGGGCTGAAAAATGTTTGTGTCAATTCAAAAGTTGAACGGTTGATGATTTCATAACTATAAAAAGTCATGTTGTTGATCACATCATTGGTTGCAAAGGCAAAAGCCTGCGCCCTGATTTCCAAACCAATAGCAGCACCATTGGTTTCAGTATGGATATTTCCCTTATCATTAAAAACCCACCACAATGTCTGGTCGCCCTTGATCACCTGGTCAGCAAGGACACTTCCTTTGACATCACCTTCCAACTCTTCTTCCATGGTGGGAAGTTTAGTATGACACAAAGCATTTGAGATATCATAATAAGGATAATCTCCCATTTGCGGATCATATTCGCCATCACCATTATTATCATAAAATGGAGCTAAGTAATAGCTTTGGTCTTTAGTAACATCACCGTGAGCAGGCCAGTTTAAAATGGCATTGGGAATGGTATAATCTTCACTGGGAACAAATAGTCCGGTCTCAGGATCAGTATGTGAAAGAAATTCATCAACCTGTGCGCGTGTTATCTTAAAGAAACGGTCGTACTCTGCACAGGTTTCCTCTCCAACGGCCGCAGTTCCATCCACTGTTAACGGGCCTGTCCAATAGTCAATACCCACCTGCCGGTAACGTTGAGCGGCAAGTTTTAACTGGTTATTGATGTCGAGCCCGCCGATCCATAACGCACCGGAAAACATGGAAGTGGCTGTTCCGGCTTTCGGGATATAATATTTTGCTCCTGTTCCGCCAGGCAGGTCCCACCACATATCCCCTCCGGTATTAATCCTTGCCCTGACATTATTGATGTCAAGCCAGTCGTAACCGGAGGAAGGTGGACACCCTGCTGTTGTTTGTTTCAGGTTCCTGCTGCTCTTTTTTCCGCTGTCATATTTGTATTCTTCTGAAAATGCCTGGTTCCAGACCAGCGCCGAAATACAAATAATCAATGTTATACGTGTAATATTCATCTTAACGCTATTTTTTTACTTTTCTAGTTATAATTCTCCTTTTCAACCTGCTACATTAAAAGTTAAAGATCAAACCAAACCTGATCTGTATGGGTGTGCTGTAATTCATCGGCCTGTTTACATACAAACTATACATTTCCCTGAACGACTGGGGATCAAGTTGGTTGTTAATCTGTCGTTGCCATTCAGGTGCTGATAAATAGCCATCATCATTGGGGTTGCCTGTATAAGGATATACATTAATTACATTTCTGGTATTCAACAGGTTAATAAATTGAAAATAAACATTTATATAGCCCTGATTTACATCTTCCCCTTCTTTTGCTTTACCCATCCTGAAATAGATGTCTTTATAAACCCTGGCATCCAGTTTAAATTGCCAGGGAAGCCTGTTTCCACTGATTGTCCCCGAGAGGAGGTAGCCTCCACCGGAAAGCGGGGATACCACGTTACGCGAGGCGCTGTAAGGCACACCCGACCCACCGGTCATGGTGACAGAAAATCCTGTATTGCTCAGCCAGTCAATGGGTTTTTTCCCGTTTTTTCGATTTGTTCTTGGCCCGTTATATTTTTTCCCTGAAGACCAGGCATAATCCAGCGAGAGGTTGAATTGATGTCTTCTGTCCCACGGAAGCGGGAAAGTTGAGCGGAGGTTTGGCAAGCCGGCATTGATCAGTGAGGCGGCAGTGGTAGGGGATGCCCCGGTAGCATCGGCAAATTGTAAGGTATAATAGGCCCTGAGACTTACATTTTTCGTACGCCGCAAGTCGTATCCTGCCGTTAAACCCTTTACGGTACCAAAGTCAATGTTGTTGTATGAAGTATAATCCTTGGGATAAGCCCCGTTGAAACGATAGACCTGGATCATATTCCGCATTTCTTTGTAGAAAGTGGTAAAAGTAACAGATGACGCATTGGATATTTTTTGTGTGAAACCTACTTCATAGTCAATGGTCTTGGTCGGTTTTAATGAGGGGTTATTGATTCTTGTTGATATGTTATCAAAATAGTACCATGTAGCCGGGCTGGTATATGAATTGGAAGTCGGGCGTTGTGTCAGTACATCATAATGTGCAAAAAACAGGGCTTCGTCCGAGATGGGGAATGAAAACGATATCCTGGGCATAATGTTTATCTGGGGTTCATAATCCTTAAACGATCCGGCACTTACCCTGTCCTGTGACGGGTCTTTCAACAGCGGGGAAATCCCGTTACCGACATCCAAAACACTGGGGTCAAATACTTCAATCCCGTCGGCATTGTACCAGATAAATCCGTCACGATAACCGGTAATAAATGAAGGATCGTCAACCCGGTTTACATAAACCACATAATCGTTACCTATGTTTGAGGGAACTGAAACGGGTTTGCCCCCCAGATCACTTACTTCCCCAACGGTATATGCCGGATAAAGGACAAACGGGTCGGCAAGCACCGACTGGTTGGCATCGTAACGGTCAACACGTACACCTATATTAAATATAAGGTCTTTAAATGCAAATTGATCCTGAAGATATCCGGCCATATAAATAGGCCTGAATGCGCCGATCGGCCGGGTGGCCATTCCATTTTCGTCTTTTTCATTAAAAAAGTCGGTAAATGCAGGTTGCGTCTTCAGTTTTTCTCCCGTATAATTAAACCCTGAATAATTAATATAGCTAAAGCCGTCATTCCACAACTCATCCGGTGAAAACATATTGATCTGCAGACCCTGATTAAGGTCTGCCGTATGCATGGTTCCGAATTTATCATAATACTCCATTGTATTGTTATCCGGGTCATAAGAATCCGTAAGGATAAAATCGAGCCCGTCAACAGGTAAACCAAGTGCTTTGCGTAAACTGACATCAAAATATCTTTGAGAGGCCTGGTCATATTTTCTGTAATAAAGGATTGTATCCACCTGTCCGTCATAAGCAACCGCAACAGGGTTATCTTTATCCAACTGACGAATGTGAAAGTTTGTCAGCCCGCGCATGAGCGTCCAAAGTCCGGTTGGGAGATAATTATTGCTTGGACCATAAACAATAAAACTGCTGACCCTTTGTTCGTATTGAAACCCCAGTTTGATGGCATGGTCTTTAATATCAAGCGAGGCATCAAGCCTGATGGAATATTGATTATTATCGTATTTGGAATAACCCGACTGATTGGTCCCGGGAGACTGATATAACGAATAAATTGACAGGGGGTTATCCCCATTGAGCAATCCGCCACCCAAAGAAATTTCATCCATGTTGCGATAATGCCCATCGGGCTGGCCGGCATAGATATCATAATACGAGTTGGTATATTGAGCAACCAATGGGTTAATGTCCCTGGGTGACCAATCAATCAAGGTATCGAAGTCCCAAGAGTTAAGCACCCACACATCATTATAATAATGGCCGTTAACCGTATCGGAACCCAATTCAAATGTCGGTGTTTTGTACGTTGTATATTTTCCGAGATAACCATAATTGAACAAATTATCCATGTGATTGGGATCTCCGTTCTGCCCTTTGTTTTTTGAATAGTCGGCCTGGATGGAATAGAAGAAGTTTTTAAACACTGATTTATTTTCAGAACCCGGGAAACGCTGAGAGAACTTAGCATAAATCCGGTAATTTGTGTTTGTGGATCTGCTGTTTTTATTATAATTAGCCAGGGTAGCGTTATAACTAAAATTATTCCCCTTGTAATAATAATAACTGCCCCCGAAAGTAAGGTTCATGGTTTGGCTGGTACGGATATCGAGTTTGCCTACCAGGTTAATACTGTTTCGTGCTGTATTCATTGAGGTTTTCACATGACGGAGGTCATCCGAACGCAAATATTCAGCATTGAGGAAAGTACCTTCACCAACACCGGATGGGCGAAGCGGGTTTTGTTCAATATATTTCAGTGCATCTTCGGTTGTGGTATAATAACCTATGGCCGAAGGCCTTCCGTCCTGTCTCCAGATAAAGTCACCGGCAAGGAAAAAACCGAAAAGGGAAGGTTTTGAACGGTCTTTACTCCTGATGATCGGCCCCATTACGTTAAATCCTCCACGCTTGTAACCGTAAGCATCAAGAAACTGAGAAGTTTCCAACTCGATGCCTGCATTAAACCGGCGGGCAGGGCCTTTGGTGGTTACGTTGATGACCCCCGATGTGGCGTCACCATACCGTGCAGGCACCCCCCCCAGGATGACATCAACTTGTTCAATAGCCGATTGAGGCACTGCTGAAGTACCAATAACACGGACACCGTCAATAAAATAGGCCGTTGCATCACTACGTGCACCACGAATACTGCCACGCTCACCATCCAGGGAAAAAACACCACCCACAGTAGTAGCCACTGCATTGGCATTGCGCTGTGGCATTTTGGCAATTTGCTCGGCAGTAACCGAAGCCCCGCTGACTGTATTATCCTTGTCAATAAGGGGAACCTTATAATCAATTATCTCAACAGTTTTGAGGGTTTCAGCCGTAGGTTCCAACTCAATGTTCAAAAAACGGATCCTGTCGGCAGGAATTGTAACCCCCTTAATAAGTATGGTTTTGTAACCTACGAAAGTTGCTTTTACATCAAACTTCCCCGGGGGCAATGGCTTGATCACATATTTTCCGTCAAAGTCGGAGGATGTCCCCCCTACTTGTGAACCTCTGTTTTCCACCACAATATTGGCAAACGAAATGGGTTCTTTTGTCTTTTTGTCAATGATTTTACCCTGCAGTACAGCTTCCTGGGCAAACGTGTACATCCCGGCAAAAAGAATAATACCAAGAATCAAGAGTAAATTTTTTATCATACCTGCAATTTTATTTTCAAAAATCCTGCTTTATTATCGTCGGTTAAAAAGGCTAAAATTATATAATAATAAGTTTCGCTTTTCAAAATTTTATTAACAACCTCATTTTACTCAGAAATAACGCGGATTCAATATTTCCGAATAGATCACAGCCTTCCGTATATCAATCTGCATTTTTTTCTGTTTGGGTTTTCTAACGGTTTCTACTTCCTCAACGCGTGCTTCCTTAACATTTGTATCAGATTTATAGACTTCTTTTCCTTCCTGAAAGTTGCTTTCTTCATAATAATCATCATAAGAAAAATTTTTATCCCCCCTGTTTTCGTCGCGTTTCTCAGCTACGGTTTTTGTTTCTATGTCCTGTGGGGCATATTCCATTGGTTTTTCATCCTGAGTTGCAATTTCATCCAGAAAGGTCTCAAAAAAGTTTTTAGCCCGTGGTTTTCCGGATTGTTTCCCCGAAACCGTCTGGCGTGTTTTATTTTTATTTACACCTTTATATATATAATACGCAACCCATAATACCCCAATAAGGATATAGATTAAATCTTCGTATGACCCTTTGTAAAGCATGTAAAAATGTAAAATCTATCTAAAAAAAGAGCTTAAAAATAGAAATTTATTAAATATAAAAAAGTAATGAAACCAAAAAGTATTGTTTTTTTGATAAAAAGCCTTACGGGAACATGGATAAATACCTGAATGCCTGTTTTTAAAAATAATTTTGAATAGATATAAATTGAAATGTTAAATCCGTAACAACAAAAAAAAACAGGCCGTTTGCTTGTTTGTCAGCCTGTATTTCTTAACAATGCCACCACTTCATAAACGGTAAGCAGCAGATAATACATAAAAAAGGTGATTATAAAAGAAACGGCACTTTGGCGATACAGCCAGGCATAAATAACAATAATAACCGAATAGATGATCAGTTTTAAAAAGGTTCCCAGCATATAAATGTTGGCTGAACGGCTTACCCTGTCAGAAAAGGATTTGTTGAAATAATAGAAACTCCCCAATGTGATTGCATAAAGAAACAATAAAATGTAAACAAAGCCCGCATTGATCTTAATATTAGGCATCCAATAGTAAACCGCGAGACTTATCAACAGGATAAGAGCGACGTATAAAGTAAACCTAAGGGCAAACCGGTTAAAATTGTTTTTCATCAATGGGTTATCTTTTGTCCTGTCGGAAAAATTCGCGGATACCGTAAATAACTGACATCACTACGGCCAGTATTGTAAAAACGAGGGTAAACACAGGAAACCCCCAGTCGAGCCATTTGTCCAGCGCCTGCCCTCCAAAAGCCCCAACAAGTATAATCGCCAGCATCTGAAATCCCAAAGACGAATATTTGGCGTAAAACCTGAGCGGGCTGTCCTTCTTTTTTTGTTCGTTGTTATTATTTAAGGATTTTTGTTTTAACATCAGTCTTAAGGTGTTGGGACATGGCCGCCGATTCGGATGAGCCCATCTGACAGGTCCCTGAAAATATGGCACCGGGTTCGATGGATATCTTTTTGGTGTTGATATCTCCCGTAAACTTTGATGTGGCCCGTAATGTGGTCAGTTCGGAAGCATCCAGCTTTATTTTTGCATTGCCCGAAATGTCAGCACTCTGACAATGAACCTGTCCTTCAACATTTCCGGTTTCACCAACCACAACTTTACCTTTTACTTTAATGGTTCCGTTGAGGGATCCTTCAATTCTCAGGTCGCCTGAGGAAATGATATCACCCTGAATGGTTGTCCCCTGTGCAATGATATTCCTTGCAACGGGTTCTCCGTTTCCGTTTTTCATCTTTTTCAATGGTATAATATTTAAATCAATTTTATTTACTTAAAAATCACTTTTCAAAGTTACCATAATATTCATTAAAAAACGCTTCATATAACTTTACATTTTTCTCACGGTAAAAAACAGGGTAATTGTTGATGGAGATAGCGAATATCTGATATTCATCCGAAGTCAGTCCGGAGAGGACGTATTTATCATTTTTAAAGGCCATGTAAAAATCATCTGCCGCCGCCTTATCCTGAAAATTACCAATGGTGATCAGGGTTCTTTGGTTGTCCAGCATCAGGCTCTTGATATTCAACCTTTGCAGCCGGAAATATTTTTTCTTAAAATCGGATATCCGTACTTTGAGCGGATTGATCTTTACATTCCCCGAATTGACGATCAGCATAAAAAGATGCTTTGCTTTCGGGTCATATTTAAAAGGTGAAACTTCTTCTTTTTTATTCGCTTCCTCTTCCAACGCTTTTTTTTGCTCGTCGCTAATGCCCAATCCGTATTCCAGTTGAAGCATCCGCAAAACCGACTGGGCCATAGGGGTAACCCCGCTTTTGGGGTATCTGGTAATCAGTTGGTCAAGCGCAGCGTACAACGTGTCGGGCACATTTACTTTTCCAAGTGAGATGGCGCGCAAATACAAAAACTTCGGCATCAGGGTCGTGTCTTCACCAAATTGTTCATTAGCGCGGTTGGCATAAGTAATCACACGGTAATATTGTTCCCGCTGAAAGGCGTTGTAAGTACGTTCATATAGTTTTGCCGTTTCGTTTTTGGCCTGGCCAAGTTTTGTATAATAATCGGGGTCGAGTATAACATGGGCATAATCACTATCGGGATAATTGCCAACGATAAGCCCCTTGTAATAATCCGCCTTTTCTTTATTTTTTTGTTCGCTATAAATTTTATACAAGGCGTACCACGATTCAAGACGGTATTTATTGTCAGGATATTTTGACTGGAATGTCAGATAGGTATCCAGGGCATTTGCCGTATCGTTCAACTCTTCGAGGTACAAAAACCCCAGTTTATTATAAGCCTTTATGATCAGGCTGTCGGATGCCTGTATGGCTTCGGGTGTTGAAGGGATATCTGACATGTAATATTGACGCGTTTCAGGATTAGTGGGATGCTGCTTACTCCCCCGGACAGTATCGTTGTTGGAAACGGTTTCATTTTCAAGCTGCTGATTTTCCTGCGTACCCTGCATTAATCCCCGTTTGTCGGTAATAAACCAATAATCTTCCAGCTTCCGGTTTCCCCATTTTTGGATAAATGCCGAGCGGCCCATGCTTTTGGCCTGTGCATTGTAAAAATACCATTTCCCGCCCAGCGATTGTGCGGGTTTTCCACCACCTACACTCACAAACTGAACCCCTTCTTGCGACATGACTTCCTCAACTTCCTGTGCCTTTTTTTCTTTTTCCTTTTTATAGTTTTCAATAATACCGTCTATCACTGCATACAACCGGGTTGAATCCATGTGCGCCAATCGTTGCAAGCTGTCCTGTACCCGGATGGTCTGAACATGGGTGAGCAACTCGGATAAAACAGCCGCCTTGTTCTTAATGGCCTTGTAATTGGGATAGTCCTTAGGCAAAACTGAAGCAGCAGTATCATAATAAGCCTGAGCATCAGTATAGTTTCCCCTGTCAAAATACAGGTCGGCCAGGGTAAGCGATGAAGTGGATTTTTGGTAATCATCACTTTTGCTTGAACTTACCGACAGTTTGTAGTACCCAATGGCTTTTTCAGCATCATGGTCTTTCATGGCAACCCCGGCAAGGGCATAGTATATTTGGTCAAGAAATTCATTGTATTGAAAATCCTTCACCATCTTCAACAGGACTTTGTTGATGTTTTTACTGTCGCCCGTACCTTCATCATAAGAACGGGCCAGGTTGATCCGTGCTTCAAAATCCATGATGTAGTCAGGATTCATTTTAATGACCTTTTTGTAATAGGTGGATGCCAGTGCCAGATCGCCGTCAAGCTGGTTGATCTGCCCCAGGATATAATTGGCCCTGATATTAACCTCACGCTTGTTACCCAGTTCAAGGCCCCTTTCCAGAAATCCATAAGCCAGGTCGTATTTTTCATCGGCAATATAAAAGTCAGCCAAAACCATGGGCAGGTCACGTTTTACATGGTAGGGGAAGTTTTTTTCATCAAGCCGGCTTTGCAGGAAATTAAGGGCTGCCTCGGCTTTGGCATAACGTTCAGACTGAATGTATGTTTTGGCAAGCCACAGGTATCCGTCATAATGTACCGGGTCATCCTCATATTGTTTGGCCACATAATCAAAAACCCGCCGGGCACTGATGTAATCCTGTTTAAAAAAATGCGCCTGGCCCATCATCAGATAGCTGTACCTGACCCATTTTATCCTTTCGGTACCACCAAAATACATGGAATGCTTCTGGATGCCAATGGAGGCCTTTTTTATGGTACGGTCCAGTTTGGGATACAAGCCCCGGGCCTCTTTTTTGGTACCGTAGTTGTAAACCCGCAACACCTGATTGTAATTATCTTTTGTACTGGCTTTTAATGTGTTTTCAGCTTCTTTCAGGCTTTGTTCGCCGTTCCAGTAAACATTATAATGACAGGTAACCGAGTGATAAGCCCGCCGTGTCCAGGTGTTTTTTTTGGTTGAACAAGCACTAATGCCCAATAAAAGCAACAAGCCGGAAAAGGCAATCAGGATAATGTATAACTTTTTAGGCACCTAAGATTGTGATTTTTCTTATTAACTGAATTTAATCGAATTTATTACAAAACCGGGGACAAAAATAATATGTGCGGGCAATTAATCGCCAAACAGGATAAAATAAATGTGAATAAATTTTGTTAAACAACTGTTAAGTTTTCAGCTATTTAGCATTTGTTGTTAAAAAGCTAAGTGCAATTGAAAAGGCACTGGACAGGAATAAGGGTTTTTTGTTTCCTGGATATGGTTTATTCAAACGGATGATAGGAAAACTTTTGACCGCCCACCGTCGCTTCAGCCATCAGGCCGCCATTGTCTTTGGTTACGATGACTACTCCGTTGCTGTATGCCATGTCGTTGGAAACCCCATAATCAAGCGCCACTGCCGAAAGGGTAACCGCTACTTCATAACGGCCGGTTATAAACACTTCATATTCGGCCTTACTTTTAAAAAAGATAATTTCCGCATAGGATTTACCCCCGATTTGCCCTCCTATGCTCACCTGGGTCATTTCAGTTGCCCCAACCGGTTCCCCTTTCTTGAAAACGATACCTTTGCCGTGAGCTCCCCCCACGATCAAACCTCCTTTGCCGATATTCGGAAAAATGGCATAGCCATAAGAGTTATCAAAGAAATGCTGAAGGCCGGGGTCGGTTTTCAGAAATTCTTTCCGGGTTTGTTCCGCTTTGGCAATGTCAACCGAATAATCTGATTTGGAAACCTGTCCTGTAACTGTTTGCGAAATGTTGAAAATGAAAAAGATCAAAATTGTCATTGCAAATGCTTTCATCATGGTATTTCGTTTAGGTTTATGAATCAAAATTGTCATTGTTTATCAAATTATTTCAAACGGACTTTTGGTGTGTTTATTTTAAGCCTGTTAAAAATCAGCTAAATCATTCAGGCTATGCAATCCTGGAAAACCATGCTCAATAAAAAGGGTAGGAACAGGGAAAAAGTTGCGGTGAGATTGAATAACTAATCTCCCTATTCTCTTTTGATTATTTTCCTGATAAATATTTTTTTTCCGTCAGTAACTGAGATAAAATACATTCCGGGCTTATAATTTTTCAACGATATATTCAAATGAAATAGTCTGGCAGGCACACCATTACTTTCATATTTCCAAAGCGCTTTGCCTGAAATATCGCTAAGGGTAACTTTAATCTTACCCGATGGGGTATTAACCATCTCAAGCTGTAACTTATTTGTGGCCGGATTGGGATAAAGATTTACAATCCCTGTGGAAAATGAATGATCGTCAACCGATGATATTTCCGATTCATATATCTCTTTCACTTTCCCGTAAGATATTCCATAATTGTAGATTCGTAATTTATCCATTACTCCATTAAAGTTAAATCCTTGTTCATCAGGTAAGTCCTGACCCAAAACCAGATCATAGTTTGTTTGATTGATCAACCCGTCAAAAGGTTTATACCCTTCCAGTTTTCCGTCAATAAAAACAAGGCAATCCGTACCGTTAAACACTCCGGTTATATAATACCATTTGCCTGTTTTAAGTTCGGTTTTTGAATCCACATCTATGATCCCGTTGCTTCCGTTGATTGTAAAACGAAGATGCTTGTCGGTCAGGGAAGTTTTCCACCGGGTTGTCCAGTTACCATGGGAAACAGGATAGGATTCATGATCATAATACTGGTTGACCTGAATCCAGTACGAAACCGTCAGTCCTTCCTGAAAGTTCAATCCTTCATTGTTCGGGACCGTAACTTTACCGGTTGAAGCATTAAATGAGATGGCTTTATTATTGAGCCCGAACATATCTTTGACATAGGTGCAGTTGTAAACATTACCGTCATTTCCATTTCCGCTCAAATCATTTGTATTCCCGTCAAATTCATAATGTAAAACCAGTTCTCCTGTCTGACCTGCATCAGTATCCCTTACCAGGATGAAGATACTGTCAATATCCGATGCATTATCCGTATCGGTTACTGTACAACTAAGGTAAACTTCTGTTGTTTTATCCGGAGCGGTGAATGTGATCTGGTTTCCCGAACCTGTAATTTGTCCCTGCGAAACTGACCATTGATACGTCATCTTGTCCTCGTTGGGATCGGTGGCGAAACAAATTACCGTGGTTGAACTGCCCGGCGCAAGTATCTGATCTTCAGCTTCGATACTTTCAATTACCGGTGGATAATTTATTTTTTCAACGACTCTGATCAATAAAGTATCCGCATCTGTCAACCCTCCTTCATCGGTAACCTTGCAGATCACAGTTACTGTTCCGGTGTCGGCCGGTGTCGGCCATACCAGCGTGTCTCCGCCCTCAACAGTTTCGCTGTCCACTGTCCAGTCATAGGTAAGGTCAGTGCTTTCCCGGTCTTCAGCCGTGCAATAAAAAGTTACGTTTTTATTTATTACCACAATAGTATCTTTAGTAGCCAACGCTTTAATTCTCGGCGGAAAATTTGAAACATTTTGTCCGGCATTGTAATCTATGACCACATTGTTTACACTTGCTTTATTGAAAGTGACGGTTATTTCACTGTTTGCCGGGATAATCACGGCCATGACCGATGATTTTGCGGTAATATCAAGCTGTACATTGCCTGATCCGTTTATAAGGATTTTTTCATTGGTCAGCGCATCATAGATATCAAAGTTGCCATCAGGCAAATTCAACGTTACCTGTTTGCTTTCCTGATAAGGATTGAAATAAAGATAAGTTGGATAGGCATCACCGGCATAATAGTCGGTAGCCAGCAGGTCGAGTTGTAAAATACCCTCAATACTTGTTTTTTTAACAATACTACCGAGAATGCCCACATGGGATGACCCGTAAAGCCCGAGGTTCGTTTGTGCCCAGCCGCCGTCCATGGCATCACCCGTACCGTAAGGGCCTGCAGTTTTTTGGCGGAGCGATTCGTAGGCAATCACCGAAAGCGTATCATATTCTGATGTCCAGTCTGCATTGTCTTCCATATCATCCGGAAGGAAATGCGAAAAATAAAACCGCGAGGCATTGGCTGTATTCAACACCCATTTTGCAATTGCCGTGGCAAACCGGTCATCATATCTGACAGCAGGCACCAGGGCACCCACCTGTTCCAGGCTGTTCATGTTGAACACATAATCGGGATCCGGTTCATTTACTTCTCCGATCAGGCCATCCATGTCCACCCCATTCCAGTCACCCACAATCACTCCCCATCCACGTATATTTCCCTTATTAAAACACCAGTTCATCATTTTCCCGATATTGAAATCAGCCCCTTCTTCGGCATTCATCCTGGCAGCCGTGTAAACCCCGTAAGGAAGCTGTATTTCATAGGAAGGATTTTCATTCCGGTTGTTCAAAAAATTCAGGCAAAGTTCGGCACCGATCCTGTATTTCTTTTCCCCGGTGATCATGTAGGCCTGATATAATATCCAGCCGATGGCGCCTGCTGCTTCCGGCTCTTTTACGCCGCTTTCACTGGGTGTCATCGTAGAAAGTTTAAAAGCACGATAGTTCATGTAAGGTACATTCCATGGGGTAGCAGACCCTCCCATGGCCATTACGGCTTCAAGCCAACGGTCGGCTATTGTAGTCACCTGGTAATCAAAATCACCGATGTGTGGATAAAAATAATTGAGTTGGTAAAAAAAGACATTGGGCATCGTCTCGTACCACCAGTCATGACCCGATGAAGCTACAGGGCTGTTGAGATAAACGTTTTCAGCCGGCCTCCTGTTAAAATACTCTTCACAATACAATGGCCAGTTTATTCCGTTTTGATTTGATTTATCAATACCTACAAGTGTTGCTCCCACAACAGCAGGGATTATATTTATTGCTTCCATGCCCGGCGGGCTGTTTGTTCCTACATAAGACTGTATAGCCAAAGCAGGATGGTCAGGGTAATTAATCGTATTCTCAACTACGGAGGCTAACGGAAGGTATTGCCCTGAGGCAGTAAGGTTAAAAACCAGGCTGTCATAATTTTTTGTCACCTGTTTCCAGTTTCTCATTTCATACGGTTGAGGTTTGTCAGGCATCATATCTACACGTGGAATAGCTATTTGCTGGGCGAATGAACCACTGAAAATGAAAAGGGACAAGAAAATTAACCGGCATTTCATGGTGTTGGTAATTATTTCTCCAAATTTACCAAAAGAGAAAGGAACTTGTGAAAATATAGTCAAAAAAAATGAAATAGTCTGAAGATTTATTTTATAACCAATCTGAAGATTTGACATTTTTCATAAATTTGGCAGGTTTCCCGAGCACACTAAAGATTTAACAGGCAAATTATGAAATCTTCCTTCCAGAAATTTCGGACAGGCGTAATGGTTTCGGGAGGATTTCCCCGTTTTTCAATGGATGCTTTTTTTGAAAGTGCCGATACTAAAGCCGTAAAATCATGAGCAAAAGGAAAAAGAATTTGTTGCCTTACATCATGGTCTCACCCTACCTGATCTTTTTCATGGCTTTTATCGCTTTTCCGGTTATATTTTCGCTGATCCTGACGTTTTTTAAATGGAACATCATCGGCCGGATGGAATGGATTGGCTTTGGGAACTGGGTACATCTTTTAAATGACCGTCTTTTCTGGAAAACCATTCTCAATACATTTAAGTTCCTTATCATCCATATCCCGCTTCAAATAATTGTTGCCCTGGTGCTGGCCGAGGTTTTAAACCAGAAAATTTTTATGCGCGGATTTTTCAGGGCAGCCTTTTTTATGCCGTTTGTCATTTCGGGTGTGGTGGTTACCATTCTTTGGCAGCAATTGCTGGGATACGAAACCGGCGTGTTGAACCGTATGCTTGTCGCCATTGGATTGGGAAAAGTGGGCTGGCTGATTGACCCAAGAATTGCAATGGTTTCTATTGCCGTCATGGCAACATGGAAAAACGTGGGGCTTTATGTGATTTTATTTCTGGTAGGTTTGCAAACTGTACCCAAACAGTATTACGAAGCTGCTGACCTTGAGGGAGCCAGTCACTGGCAGAAGTTTATAAATATTACCGTACCGATGATCAACCCAACCATTTTTATAGTGGTCGTTCTTTCAACAATAGGTGGGTTTTCACTCTTCATTGAACCTTATATTTTGACCGGAGGAGGGCCATTGAACAGTACATTGTCTGCCGTTTTGTATATCTATAAGCAGGCTTTTGAGTATTACCGTATGGGTTATTCAGCTACGCTCGGGGTTTTCTTTGCCATTATGGTAATGCTGGTTGTTATCCTCCAGCAAAAATTTGTGGAACAAGACATATAACTATTTGATGAATCTGATAAAAAAAATACTGGTTTATTTGTTCCTGACGATTGCAGCATTGAGTTTCATTTATCCATTCATCTGGATGATCATGGCATCGTTATCACCCGAGCAGGACATTGGAAATCTGATATTGTTCCCTTCAAAGATAACATTCGGGAATTATCAAATGATGATCTCCAAAATACCCATTTGGCGCGCATTGTTTAACAGCATGTTTGTATCAACCATCAACACAGGCTTTTCGTTGGTTTTTTGTACGATGGTGGGCTATGCTTTGTCGCGAATGAAATTTAAAATAAGGAACCTCATTTTTTTTATCATCATTTTTACCATGTCGCTGCCATTTCAGATAACATTGATTCCAAATTATATCCTGATGGTGAAACTGGGATGGACTGATACCTATCTGAGCCTGACAGTCCCATTCATGATTAATACGTTTGGAATATTAATGTTCCGGCAGGCTTTCAAGGGAATGCCACAAGCTCTGATAGATGCTGCCAGAATTGACGGATGCGGTGAATTGCGTATTATTTTCAGGATACTGTGGCCCAATATGAAACCAACAATTATCACGGTTGCAATTCTGGTGTTTATGGGTTCATGGAATGAGGTGCTTTGGCCATTGATTGTGATTCATGATCAACAACTGATGACTTTACCACAGTTGGTCACTCTTTTTTCAGTCGGGGGAAGGGCAGAGTCGCAGCTTGGCGTAAAACTGGCGGCAGCGGTTTTCCTCGGGGCTCCCATCATTATCGCTTACCTGATCTTCCAGAAGTATTTTATCCAAAGCATGGCTTCAACCGGTATGAAAGATTGAACGATGAAAATGCAAGCACATAAAATACCTGTCAAATTGAATGGAAAGAAATATACGGGTTTGGCATTAAGTGTCTTTTTGCTACTGTTTTCTTGTAACCATATACAAGAGAGCCGCTTTGGAATTCCCGAGCTCAATCTTAAACACTTTTTATATCTTTACGAAGTGGTTGACCTGCCAGGTAATTTGCATGGCGGGATTGTCCATATTTACAGCGAATATCCTGATTATGATTTTGCTATAGAGCCTGATGAAGGTTTTACATGTGTGGATGATGTTGCAAGAGCCATGATGATTGATGATATCCGTTTCAGTAACAATAAATCATTATTGACCAAATATGACTATATGGCCCGTTTTCTTCTTTATATGCAGGCAGACAACGGCTATTTTTATAACTTCTTATGGCCCGATCTGAGCATCAATAAAACTTACAGAACATCGGTTGCGGAACCCAACTGGTGGTCATGGCGGGCATTCTGGGCTTTGGCAAATTACGAGGACAGTAACCCGGACGAAAAAGGGAAAGTAAGTGTAGCTTGCGAGCGGTTGGCTGACAATGTTTTTAAGCTTTTACTGAACAAGCCGGAAATCAA
Source organism: uncultured Bacteroidia bacterium (assembly GCA_913009755.1). GTDB lineage: Bacteria > Bacteroidota > Bacteroidia > Bacteroidales > F082 > JAADID01. The sequence continues at coordinate 18,010 of CAJVWU010000004.1, read as the reverse complement.
AGAAACCGTTAAGGGAATGATAGTCCCAACCTGGCTGCCATCAGGTACTGCCGGTGATCAGTCCTCTGTATTGATGCTTGGACTGGAAGCTTATTACAAGAATATTAAACAAGATGAACGTGTACTCCAGGTTCTGGAAAAGTTGGCTGACGGCCTGATGGTGACACAAAAAGGAAATGCTGCCAGTTTTCCTTACTGTGCCTTTATGAGCTGGAAAAACAGGTGGCACGCTTATGGAAACTCGCAGGCGTATGCCATGCTGAAAACCGGGCAATTGCTTAACAGGTCTGATTATATTGAAAGTGCCTTGCTGGAAATAGATAATTTTTATCCTTATCTGATAGAAGAAAAATTTCCTGCTAATTTCAGTTTAAAAAAAACAAGTGGGAAATATGAACTGATCGAAAAGCATCAGTTTCCTCAAATTGCGTATGGTTTCCGTCCCATGATCTGGGCGTGTGCGGAGGCATATCATGTTACCGGAAAGGAAAAATATTTAGAGCTGGCTGAAAAAATTGCAGGGTGGTTCCGGGGGAATAATCCCGCAAATCAACAGATGTATGATCCGAAAACCGGGAGATGTTATGACGGAATAGTTTCCAAAACCAACGTGAACAAAAATTCGGGTGCAGAATCCACAATTGAGGCCCTGCTGTCTTTGCAGGTGTTCAACAAAATTGCAGAAGAATGAAAAAAGATATTTTCATCCATAATCAAGTCTGTCATGTGTCGCTGAATAAGCCGGTGGTGTTTACCTGTGGTGCCCTGCGAAAAAAAGACGGGACAATTGTTATTTCTTACTGCGGGGATAACACGGTAATGAATGTGGCTTTTTCACATGAAGATGTTCTTGCTGAACTTATTTATCAATCTCCGCCGGATCCGTTAACAGGACTTCCCGGATATAAAATGTTTGAAAGATGAAATTTGAACCTGACATATTGATTTTTAAACCGAAGGATATTGATCTGGATTATTCCCCATTACGAAAGGATATTCAGGTAGAAACTTATGTTCTGGGGGCGTTCAATCCGGGGTTTACCCGTCTGCCCGATGGCAATTTGCTCATGATGGTACGTGTTGCAGAGGCGTTGAAGGAACCGGTGTTCAATGGCAATATCCACACCATCCGCTGGAGCGTTGAGGGATACAAGCTGGATAGTTATCCGCTGGAGGATGTGAATACGGATGATCCGAGGAGTTTCCTGATCAAATACGATCTGCCTTCACCACTTTTGGGGCTGACCTCCCTTTCATGGCTGCTCCCGGTTGAATTGTCTGCTGACGGGTTAAAGATCATCAAAATTCATTACGATAAGATCATTTCACCCAACCGGACGAGCCAGGAATACGGAATTGAAGATGCACGGATATCACAGATTGACGGAAAGTATTATATGACCACCTGCACAGTCAGTTCAGAGCGTCATGCCACTTCTCTTTTTTCCAGTGATAATGGCCTGAATTATAGTTTTAAGGGCATAATCCTCGATCATCAAAACAAAGATATGTTGTTGTTCGAAGGAAAGGCAGGTGGTAGATATTTTGCGCTGACCCGTCCATTGGGGTCTTTGTATTTCCCGACCGGAAAAGATTCGGGATTTCTTCCCGGCCCGGCGATTAATTTGGCTGAATCACCTGATCTGTATCATTGGAAACCAACCGATCATCCTTTTATTCGACCTAAAAAAGGAAATATGAAAACCGACCGTATTGGTGGCGGCACTCCTCCAATATTGACCAACCAGGGATGGCTGATGTTGTATCATGCTGTGGAAACAAGTGAAAAAATCGGAAAATACAGGACGTATTGGGCTTTGCTAAACAAAGATGATCCGACCGAAATTATCCGGATTGAAGATAAAACGCCATTACTTGAAGCCAATCCTTTACTGACAGAAAACCTGGCTGGATCCGTTTATATGGATAATGTGGTTTTTACCACCGGGATCGTTGATGCCGGTGATCATTTTATTATGGCTTCCGGCGAAATTGATTTGGCATGCCGGATAACCCATATTTCGAAAAAGGTTTTTGGTATTGAAGGTTAGAATATTAAAATGAATAAAACATGGCTGAAGTAAAATTAAAAAATATTTCCAAAAGCTACGGTGGGAAAACCATGACCCTCAAGGATATTTCTTTTGATGTCCACGACACGGAATTCCTGGTTTTGGTCGGGCCGTCAGGTTGTGGAAAAACTACTATTTTAAGAATGATTGCCGGGTTGGAAGAGATTACAGACGGTGACCTGTACATTGATAATAAACGGGTAAACGACCTTCAGCCCAAAGACCGTGACATAGCCATGGTTTTTCAAAACTATGCGTTATACCCGCACATGACAGTTTATAAAAATATGGCATTTGGCCTGAAGATCAAGAAAGTCCCAAAAAAAGAAATTGATAAGCAGGTCAGGCGTGCGGCAGAGATTCTGGAGATTACCGATCTGCTTGACCGAAAGCCCGGCGCCATGTCAGGCGGGCAGCGGCAAAGGGTGGCCATTGGCAGGGCAATTGTCAGAAACCCCAAAGTTTTCCTTTTCGATGAACCGCTGAGTAATCTTGATGCCAAACTCAGGGTGGCCATGCGGGTGGAATTGCAAAAACTTCACCATAAATTAAATGTCACCATGGTTTATGTTACCCATGACCAAACGGAAGCCATGACGCTGGGTGACAGGATTGTGGTGTTACATGATGGAAAGATCATGCAGATTGGCACGCCTATGAAATTATACAATGAGCCACAAAATATTTTTGTCGCCGGTTTTATCGGCTCGCCACCTATTAATTTAATAAATGGTATCATTGTTAAAGACAATTCCTTATGGTTTTATCACGAAGATTCCGGATTAAAAATTGACCTCACTAATGTAAAAAACAAAAATATCCATAACTATATTGAACAACCGGTTGTGATAGGAATACGTCCGGAAAATATAAAATCAAAACCTGCTTCGACAGCTAAAGCTTTCCTTAAACATCAAATCATGGTGGAAGCAATAGAAAGAATGGGAAACGAAATAATAGTTTATTTAAAATTAGCCAATAATCAGCTCATCGCCCGTTTTTCAGCGGAGGCAGAGGTTCATGTTAATTCGTCAATCAATTTGTATTTCAACCTGGACAAAATTTTATTTTTTGATCCTGATACAAAGGCGGTAATTTTTTAAAACGGCTATCTGGTATTTAAAATCCCGGATTTCCAGGCATCCGGGCGTGTATGTTCTTATTACTTTGCAAGCAGGATATTCACAGCCTTTTCGGCATCGGCAATAGCTTTCTCGGGTGTTTTCCGGTTATAAACAACACAGGATTCATACTCCTGTGATATGATATCAAACACCTCAACAATCAATTCATGATTGTCAACCCCTTTGATATAATCTACCTGTTTGGCAAAAATTTGAAGTTTGGGGTTCGTAGCAAAAAAATCAGAAAAGAAAGGGTCGGTGCTGAGGTTTTTTCTTCGTGGAAACTGGTCAGTTATTTCCAGTAAATCCAGGTCGCCTGGTTTGTTGATCATTGTACTGATGAAATCCCAGGCGGTTTGAGGATCTTTACAAGTGTTAAAGATCACGATATTTTTCGGGTCGCCGTAAGTATAAACCGGCCCTTCGTGATCATCAGGGACAAGCATGGAATAAAAACCATATTTCAGGGAGTCGGGTTTGAATTTGTTGAGATAAGGTACCTGCCAGGGGCCGGTAAACAAGGTTGCTACACTTTGTATAATAAAAGGATCCTGGCTTGCCGACATCCTCTGCCTTGAAAAGTAGTTTTTATTGTAAAGTTCCTGAAGGAACCGAAACACACCAACCGCATATTTATTGTTGAAGGCTGCTTTGTTGTCTTTGATCAGCGGTGCCCCGTTTGTCGCAGCAATATACATAGCATAAAAATTAAAAAGCCGTTCGTACCAGATGACTTTTACGGTTGTGTACCCAACCCACCGGTCCACATAGCCATTTTTGTCCCTGTGTTGAATTTTACTGCCTGCTTCAAGATACTGTGAATAAGTTACCGGGACTGAATCAATGCCCACGGCTTTGAATATCCCCTTGTTGTAAAGAGTAATGATCGGGTTTACTTTCCATGGCACCTGGTAAATATGTCCGTCAGAAGAAGTGATCTCATCAATTACTTTTTTTGAGCAACGTTTATTGATAAAATCCAAAAATCCATTAAGGGTATCCAGGCGGACCAGCACCCCTGCTTTTGCATACATCTCTACACTGCCTTGCCACATATTGGCATAAATGTCAGGAGTAGTTTTACCAACAACAGAAGCCAAAATGATCTCTTCACTGGATTGACCTGCAGGAATGGGCTGAAAATGAATATATTTTTCCGGATGATCATGGTTCCATTTGTCAACCAGGTTTTCCGTAAAGGTAATTTCCTGTTCATTGTTTGATGACCAGAATAAAAGATGTTTGTGGTCTTTTGAAGAATTACAGGAACTGGTAATCAAGATAACGAATACGATGAAAATAATCTGACGCTTCATGTTTTTCAGCTTTTTTTTTCGGCTTTGTAAATTTAATAAAAAAAGCCCCTGCTGACAGCAGGGGCTTTAAAAAATTAACTCACGAATCACTATTCGGTAATAAAATTGTCTTTTTCGTAATCGTAAAGCGCTTTAACCTGTGGCCCGGTGAGTGATGTGTTATAGAAACGGATATCATCAATATCGCCCTTAAAGTATCCGCCCCAGTTCACGTAAAACGGGCTGCCCTCTTCTGTTGTATAAACATCAGTTGGGAGGTCTGATCCGATTGACAGGGGGATATTATCAACAGCTATCGGTGTTCCTGGCGTATCAGTCCATGCTTTAACCAGATCGCCGTTAACATAGAAATTCATAGACCCATCCTTAAATGTGACAACAACATGTGTCCATTTAAGTGAATCAATTGACGTTGGATTACTATCACGGTCATAATAAGATGTATCACCGTCTGGCGTAATTGCCTTAACTGTAAAAAACAGAAAATCTGAAGTCTGAAGGTTGAGTTTCCATCCATTCCAGCGGTCAAGCGAGATAATATAATCGTTGTTGGGTTGTTCTTCCATTTTGATCCACAGGCTAATGGAAATTTCCGAAGGATTCAAAGCGGTGGAATAAGGAACAACGATATCGCTGCCTTTATCAAAATGATAGCAACTGTTGGCATTACCAAACCTGTCAGTAGTCAGTTGCGGGGCAGGTCCGGCTCCCCAGAACGCGTGGCCTGCAGTGGGTGTACCATCGTTTCCATTACCGGTGGCATCCGTAGCGTCTCCGTTAAACAACCAATGCGCTATAAGTGCACCAGGATCAACATCAGTAATCTTTTGTGATTCAAAAGTCTGAGTGGCGGCATCCAGGGATACTTTTGCTGCATCAAGTTCTTGTTGTGTCACACAATCTTTGCTGCGTACATCTTTGGCAAGATCAATAGCCGTTTGATAATCAGCTTTAGCCCCCTCAACGTATTGCCCCGGCAGGGTGCCTTCCACTGCATTGTCATGCAGTTGTTGTGCTTGTGAAATTGTTGTATCAAGCTGTGTGTAATCTACGGTTGGACATTCTGTTGTCTTGTCCTTTTTACACCCGCTAAATACTAGTCCCATTGTTAATGGGATAAGCATTGCCATAAACCAAATTTGTGATTTCTTCATAATTTTTTTATTTTAATTTAACATAGATTGATTTATTAATAAAGATTTATTAATTTCTTAATGCCCAAGCTCGAAATTAGTATTTAGTTCGGCTTGTGGTATTGGCATAAATTTATTCGTTTTATAATTAAAATTCGGTTTGTCCTTAAAAGCCTTATTGGCATAATCAGGTCCATATCTTATGATATCGAAATACCTGTGAAATTCAAAACCGAGTTCAACCCGCCTCTCGTGCCTGATGGCATTCCCCACGTCCGCCTGCCCGTTATCCTGTATATCCGGAAGCAGGCCGTCAGGAATATTCGGATATCCCGGTAACTTGGGGTCATTCTTATACGATTCCCTTGCACGGGTTCTTACCTTGTTAACATAATTTACCGCTTCTCCCGGTTTTCCCTGTTCATTAAGTGCTTCCGCCATGATCAGCAATACTTCCGAATATCTCATAAACTGATAGTTCAGTTCGCCGTCGGCTTTGCTTTCAACCGGCACTTCCGAAAGCGGCTGAATATATTTTCTGTTCAGATAACCGGTGGGGGACCATGATGGATCGAACATAACAGAATCATACCAAATATGGCCCTGCCTTCCGATTGTATAATCAAGCCGGGGGTCAACCACACTATCTGCCGTCATTTCAAATTCATCTACGAAGTTCTGTGTTGGGGCGTCAAAACCATAACCGTTATTTGCCCTGGGTGCGAACCATTGGTTCAACCGATTCCCCAGCCAGGGATTCTGATCAGGTAAATGTTGAATGGAAAAAATGATTTCGGGATTATCTTTGGCAGCCTGCTCAAAATTATTACGATAGAGTGGGTCCAAACGGTATAATCCTGATTTTATAATCTGATTGGCTGCATTTTCTGCTTCCGGCCAGTTTTTCATAAACAGGTAACATTTTGCCAGTAGTCCCAATGCCGAATATTTAGTGGCCCGCCCGGGATCAGCAGTTTCCGGTAATTTCGATACCGCATCCTCAAGGTCGGGAATAATGACTTCGGAATAAACTTCCTGATAAGGAGTTGCAGCTTTTTGCATTTCTGATGGTGTTGGGACCTTGGTATGAACGGGGATATCACCGAAAATATTGGCTAACCAGTAATAAAAATATGCCCTGAGAAATTTGGCTTCGCCGATGATTTCGTCTTTTCGCTGTTGATTCATGTTGATACCACCAATTCTGTCCAATAGCCAGTTGGCACGCGAGATACCTTCATAGTCAACATCCCAGACATTTTCTATGTTTCCGTTTGTGGTCGTAATATCAAAATCATCGATTCGTCCGATATCGGCCTGGTCACCGGGAATGCCGCCTTTGGCCGCATCATCGGAAGCCACATCCCCGAATACCCAGATGCGGTTATTGGCATCCGCAAACGAAAGTGCATTGTAAATACCAGCTAAAGCCAACTCGGCATCACTTGCGGACTGATAAAACTGGGCATCAGATTGGTTTCCAAGTAATTCTTCATCGAGAAACTTTTTGCATCCTGTGTTTGTTATACTGAAAACAATCAATAGCAGGATAAATATTTTAAAAGTAGCTTTCATCTTCTATGACTTTCTAAATTAAAAATTAAAATTGACACCTAACGTATAAATTCTTGGAATTGGGTAAGTTCCCCAGTCAATACCAGACGCAAGGTCAGGATTTTTGACATTTTCACCTTTCAGGTTATCACTGTTATACATTTCAGGATCAAGTCCCGGATATTGTGTAAACGTATAAGCGTTTTGAACGGAAATATAAACCCTAAGCCCCTGGACCCATGATGTTTCCTTAAAAGGAATTTTATATCCCAACGATACATTTTTGATTCGCAGAAAAGAACCGGGTTCCAGAAAACGGGTGGATGCAATTTTGTTGTTGGTAGCTCCAATCCACGATGCCCGCGGATATTCATTGGTTGACCCCTCACCGGTCCAGTGATGGTCATAGAACCTTTTGGTTACATTAAACCCACGGTAAAAGCCTTCAATGTCCTGGTTTATCTGCATATAAATTGAATTGCCATAAACCCCCTGGAAGAAGAGCGAGAAGTCTAAATTTTTCCAGGTGCAATTAAAAGTCAGCCCATACATTATTTTAGGTATTGGGCTTCCCACGTGTACCTTGTCATTTTGGTCAATGATATTATCACCGTTTTGATCTTTGAACTTTACATCCCCGGGCTTTATGCCAGGCCCCTGGTAAGGACTCGTAAAAATATCCAGTTCGTTCTGGAAAATACCATCCATTTCATACATATAAAACGAGCCGATGGGATAGCCTTCCTCAGTAAGGGTAGCAAAAGTGCCATTGTCAACTCTTCCGGCAGCGATCGGACGGCCACCACCTAATTTTTTCACTTCATTTTTCAGTATGGTAAAATTGCCGCTGATCTCATATTTGAATTTTGGTTTGTCTTCCCGCCAGGAAAGTTCTGCTTCAAATCCCTGGTTTAACACCTCTCCTGCATTGACAAAAGGAGGGGTGGCATCGCCACCACTTGGGGGAAGGGGTACAGGAACCAGCATATTTGTTGTATGTCTCCAGTAATAGTCTGTAATCACAGTTAACTGGTCATTAAGAAAGGCCATGTCCAGCCCTATATCATAAGTTGTTGTTGTTTCCCATGTAGTATTAATGTTTCCCAGGGTTGAAACCACAGAACCATTATATACCACTCCGCCGAAAGGATAGTTATAACCCGGCGATATGACAGACAGGTAATTATAAAGCCCGATTTCCTGATTGCCGGATTGTCCGACACTGAACCTGAGTTTAAGTTGGCTAAGCCAGTCGGCGTTCTTGAGGAATTTTTCATTATTGATGTTCCACCCCACCGAGCCCGAATAAAAAACACCCCAGCGGTGATCTTTTGAAAAACGTGATGAACCGTCCCCCCTGATTACGGCTTCAATCAAATAGCGTCTGTCATAATTGTAGTTGATCCTGCCAAATGCGGAAAGTAATGACCAGCCGGTTTCGGTTTCGTTAGCGCCTTTGTTCAGGGTAAGCCCGTTCCCAAGATATCTCAAATAGGATGATTGATCAGGGAAGTCCCGGTCACTCCCCCATTGCTGATGGTTATCGTTTTGAAGTGCTTCGGTTCCTGCCAATACGGTAAGGTTGTGTTTTTCTTTAATTGTTTTTTTGTAAGTCAGCGTGTTTGTCCAGTTCCAGGTAAAATCAGTTCCCATTCCTTTACTAAGTGAGCTTGGATTGTTTATCCTGTTGTCAGTTCCCCAATTTTCGTTAAAACGTTTTTCATCAAGGATGCTTAAATCAATTCCAAAATTTGTTTTGAAAGTTAATCCCGGGATGATCTCCCATTTCAGGTACATATTTCCAAATATCCTGTAGGTTTTAGCCACCCAATCGTATTTCATGGCAAACCCGACAGGGTTATATCCATCGCCAAACCATGTGTTCAGGTCAGGCCGCGAATAACCCTCAAAATTAGGCAAGTCCATATATGAGCCGTCTTTATTGTAAACAGGCAAAGGGGGTGTGCGGAAAAATGCATAACGTACAACACTGCCCCCGTTCCCACCGTAACCATCACCCGAACCACCTACAATATGCTGGGCGCTATACACACCAATGAGATTGGTCCCGATTTCAACTTTATCAGATAATTTACTGGAAAGATTTATTTTGAAGTTTATTTTCTTATATCCCGAGTTCAAAACAATCCCTTTCTGATCCAGGTAACCTCCGCTGATAAGGTAATTTGACTTCTTTGAACCTCCCGAGAAAGTTAGCTGATGGCTTGTCATTACAGCCGGTTGAAATATCTCATTTAACCAGTTGGTGTTGGCCAGTTGAGGATAAATGCCGGCAGGAATGGGTTTCCTGTCATCGTTGGCGGCAGCCTGGTTAAAAATATCAATGTATTCATCGGTGTTCGTCATGGGAGTGAGATGACCATGGGTTTGGATGCCAACGTATCCATTATAACTGATCCGTGATTTCTCGTTCACCCCTTTTTTTGTTGTAATAATGATCACACCGTTTCCTGCACGCGCTCCATAAATTGCTGTGGAAGCTGCATCCTTCAAAATAGTAATGGACTCAATATTGTCAGTATTGAGGATATCGGAAACATCTTTGGTGGGGACACCATCAATAATGTAAAGCGGGTCGTTGTTGTTAATGGTGCCAATCCCCCTGATCCTAACTTTTACACTTTCACCCGGCTGTCCTGTGGTTTCATTAACCTGCACCCCCGCCGCCTGACCTGCCAGTGCCTGGTCTAATCGCGCGACAGGCATATTGCTAATATCGTTCATCTTGATGGTGGATATCGCCCCGGTAACATTGCTTGCCTTTTGCACACCATACCCGATAACAACAAGCTCTTTAAGGGTTTTTATTTCCTCACTCATAACAATATCTTTTGTTATTTTAGCATTGGGATCAACCGGGAATTTATATTCCTGGGATTTATAACCGACAAATGAAAAAACCAGTGTTAAAGAATCACCCGTGACATCCCCCTTCTTTATTTGAAGGGTATAATGTCCGTCTAAATCAGTAATCGTGCCAATGGTTGTTCCTTTCACATAAATGGAAATCCCCGGTAAAGTTACTTTGTTTTTATCAGTGATTAGTCCGGAAAAAGATTGTGAAAATGCTTGATGGCTAAACAAAAGGATACCCATAATTGTAACCCAAATGGAGATGTGTTTCATGACCGCATCTATTTTAAATAAAAAATATTTTCTCTTTTCCTAAATAATTTCCGGCTACTTCTTTTCACATTGTTCTCCTGACCAAGAGAGCCTGACATCAAAACCTAAAACACTCCAAAATTAGACTATTGTAATAATTTTATCAAGTATTTGTTGCACTTTTTTTGATTATAAAAAATAACTGTCGAATAGTGAATTAACAATTAATTAAATTTTAAAAAAAGCAGGTTGGGTAAAGAAAATACGTTCCCTTACCGCGTAAAAATAAAACAACTCGGATATGGCTGAATATGAGTACATTGGGTTGTTTGTGACGTATGCCCTGTAGAACTCCTCCTCCGGATTTTCCGGAAAAATTCATTTCAGATTAGCTGCTTCCGGGTTTTTAGTAACTTTGTTCGGGTAATAATTTTTTATCTGAATAGCATTCCTGAGAACAATATTCATCAAACAAAATACAAACTGTTCACACCGGAAGAAAATCCAAGATTGAGAAAAACCATGAAATATAAAAGAAAAAAACCAAAAACAGAAAAAACCGGCCGTATCTCCCGCCGGGGATTCCTGAAAGGCGCAGGAATAACTGCTGCCGGAACGGTACTCGCCGGATCGGGTGTTTTAAAGTTACAGGCACAGACTGAAGAAAAAGACAAGACACTTGGCCCTGACGCTGTAAATATCAAAATAAAAGTGAACGGTCATGTCAGGCAGTTGAGCATTGAGCCCCGGACAACACTTGCCGACGCTTTACGTAAAGAACTTCAGCTTACAGGTGTCAAAGTGGGATGCAACCGCGGTGCATGCTCTGCCTGTACAGTCTGGATTGATGGCATACCCGTATTGTCTTGCATGACCCTGGCTGTTGAAGTGGGTGACAAGGAAGTAACCACCATTGAAGGCCTTGCAAAAGACGACCGGTTAAATCCGGTTCAGGAGGCCTTTATGGAACATGATGCCACACAATGCGGCTTCTGTACTTCGGGAATGATCATGACGGCAACTCATTTGCTTGAACATAACCCATCTCCTACGGAAAAAGATGTAAAAGTTGCGCTGAGCGGCAATTTTTGCCGTTGCGGAACCCATCCGAAAGTATTTGATGCTATTCTTGATGCAGCCCGTAAAATGTAAACATTTGAATTATGAAAAAAGTAAAATTGCCTTACGGCATTCCTGATTACAACCTGACAGAAATTGTACGTGAGATTCCAAATGCCGAACCGCCCGCATTACCGGTGAACAGCAAATTGAAAGTGATCGGTAAAAGGGTGAAGCGTACAGATGCATTGGCAAAAGTAACCGGAACGGCTGTTTTCACCGCCGATGTCTATCTCCCCGGTATGCTTTATGGCAAGATGTTCCGCGCTGATATCCCCCATGCAAGGATTAAATCAATAGATGTTTCGGCTGCCAAAGCGCATCCGGGTGTTTTTGCCATCCATATTTTTAAAGAAATGATTGAAGGGGCCAATCCCAAAGAAAATAACAAAAAATCCGGGTATCCGGAAGTAAAATATGCCGGACAACCTATTGTGGGTGTGGCTGCAATAAGTATGGATATTGCTGAAGAAGCCGTTAATTTGATCAGGGTTGAATATGAACCACTGGAATTTGTGGTGGATATGGATGATGCCCGTAAACCAGAAGCACCGTTGGTTTATCAAACCAACGTTAATCAGGAAACTTCCTCCGGCGGCGAGGATATTGAAGAGGGGCTGAAATCAAGAGGCAATGTCAGGGGGCCGGCAACGAAAAGTTTTTATGGCGGGCCGAGGGGTAACCTGAAAAAAGGATTTGCGGAAGCAGATGTTATTATTGAAAGAACCTACCGTACACAGGTTCAAACCCATTGCCCACTGGAAACTCACGGTGTGGTTGTTGATTACAACCGGGGCAATGTAACAATTTATGCCTCAACACAGTCCACTAAAGGCACACGGAATGATTTTGCCAAAACTTTTGACCTTCCCAAAAGTAAAGTGCGTGTTATTTCTGAATTTATCGGGGGAGGATTTGGTGCCAAGCATACGCTGGGAAATTTTGGTGTGATGGCCGGTCATCTTTCCAAACAGTCAGGAAGGCCGGTTAAATTGATGCTTGACCGCAAGGAAGAACATGTTTCGGCAGGGAACCGCCCTAATTCCCTCCAACTTATGAAAGTGGGAGCCAAAAAAGACGGTACACTGACCGCCCTGAAACTGCTTTCCTACGGCACGGCAGGTGTCGGACTGGGATCCGGTGTGGGCAACATTGCACAGGCCATGTACGAATGTCCAAATTTTAAAATGGACCAGTATGATGTGTTTACCAATGCAGGGCCGGGAGCTGCATTCCGGGCACCGGGCAATGTACAAGGAGCTTTTGCCCTGGAACAACTCATTGATGAACTGGCTGAAAGACTGGATGTGGATCCGCTTCAATTGCGTGAAAAGATTGACAAAAGTACAATCCGTAAAGTGCAAAGGGAACGCGGTACCCAATTGATGAATTGGAAAAAACCCAAAAAAGCGGGAAGCGACCCGGGGCCGGTAAAAAAAGGCATCGGCGTGGCACAGGCACACTGGCCGAGGTTCGTCAATCTTGACTCAACTGTGGAGGTCAGGGTGATGCAGGATGGAGCTGTGGAAGTCAGGTCGGCCGTACAGGATATCGGTACGGGAACAAAAACGGTGCTGGCACAGGTTGTGGCCGAAGAGCTTGGCCTTAAATCCGCAGATATTACGGTACTGATCGGCGATACTTTATTCCCCATCGGACCCCCATCAGGCGGCAGCGTAGTAACTGGTTCTATCACACCTCCGGCCAGAAATGCAGCACATAAAGTTAAAACGAAACTGATTGATCTCGCTGCCGGTGAACTGGATACTAAAGCGGAGAATATTGTGGTTGAGAACAGTTGGTTTATTTCAAAATCGGATAGATCCAAAAAAATCTCATTTAAAAACCTGGCTGGCAAACTCCGTGTGGAGCAGATCACTGAGACTGCAAGCCGATCGGACGATTATGGCGGGTTTATGATCGGCACAGTCGGCTATGAAGAACTGGGGGCCGTGCAGTTTGCAGAAGTGTCGGTAGATACGGAAACGGGATTTGTGAAAGTGGACAGGATAATGGCTGTGCACAGCTGCGGAAGGCCCATCAATATCAGCCAGATCGAAAGCCAGATCAACGGCGGAGTTATTATGGGCATCGCTTATGCTTTATACGAAGACAGGGTGATGGATAAAAATACCGGTCACCAGATGAATCCCAATCTCGATCAGTACAAAATGCCTTTTTCTTTTGAAGTTCCTGAAATTCAGATCGAGCTGATTGAAGAATACGGTGCCCGGTCGTCCACCGATGCCACCGGTATCGGTGAGCCCGCGAATATTGCCACGGCTGCTGCCGTTGCCAATGCCGTTTACAATGCCATCGGGGTGCGGATGACCGAAATACCCATCACCCCTGCGCGGATATTGGCTGCGTTGGGGAAAATTTGATTAAAACTTTTTTAGATGAGACCTGTTAAACGAAGAAATAGAAATTTGGACAATCAGTTACCCGGCCATTTATGGCCGGGGCATTCAACTTATAAACAAGCCATATAACAATAGAACAATGAATAAATTTAGCTGGTACGAGGCCACTTCCAAAGTAGAAGCGCAAAGAGAAGCCAACTCCACTGTTTCCGAAACGATACAGCCGGATGCTGATCCTGAAGCAGCCGTGTTTAAAGCCTCCGGGATCGATCTGCTGGATCTGATGAAAGAGGGCTTGTCGAAACCTGCAAAACTGGTGAGCATCCGGAACATTCCCGGAATGGATGAGGTTTCATATAATAAAGAAAAGGGGTTAAGACTGGGAGCCAATGTTACCCTTGCCGGAATAACCGCTAACCCGCAGATCAAAAAGAATTATCTGGCATTGCATCAGGCAGCGTCACATGCAGCGACACCACCTATCAGAAATATGGCCACCCTGGCAGGAAACCTGGTACAACGAACCCACTGTTGGTATTTCAGGTCGAAAGAACTCGTTTGTTTCCGTAAAGGATCTTCCACCTGCTTTGCCCATGTGGGTGAAAATGAAAACCATGCCATCATGAGTTACGGGTATTGCGTCAGCATACATTCTTCTTCGTTAGCTATTGCGTTAACAGCATTTGATGCCATCGTTGAGATCACAGATAAAAACGGGAAGATCAAACTTGTTCCGATGAAGGAATTTTTTGTCCTGCCAAGCGTGGACAGGACAAGGGAGACGATACTGAAACCCGCTGAATTGATCACGGCTGTCATTCTTCCCGAACCGAAAACCCACACAGTTAGTTATTATATCAAAATGGGCAGCCGCAGATCGCAGGACTGGCCCATGGCCGAAGTTGCAGTTGTTGCCGGGCTTTCAGGGGAAAAATGCAAAACGGCAAATGTCGTTCTGGGGGCTGCGGCACCGGTACCTTTCATTTCCAAAGCCGCCATTGACGCCATCACCGGGAAAACGATCAATGAAACTACTGCAACTGCTGCCGGTGAGGCAGCCATGCAAATTGCCGTGCCCCTTTCAAAAAATGGCTACAAAATACCCGTTTTTAAAACCATTATAAAGCGTGCGATACTGTCGCTTGGAAAACCGCCTGAAAATGTGATAGACTGGGCATTACCGGACAGAATACATTAATGCTTAATTTTGAACTTTTACTTCATAAAATCTTTAAACGGAATGGCACCAAAAAACGAGCAGCAGCTTATCAAAAGAAACATAAAACCCACCGCCATGCGGGAACTGGTGCTGAAGGTGCTCACCGAAGAAAAAACTGCCATCAGCCTGCCCGAACTGGAACAGAAATTTGAGAAAGCCGACCGGGCCACCCTATACAGGACACTAAAAACTTTTGAAAAACGAAAGCTCATCCACAGCATTGACGACGGATCAGGCCCGGTAAAATATGCATTGTGCCTCGAAAAATGTTCCTGCTCCGTTGAAGACCTTCACGTCCATTTCCATTGCACAAAATGTAACAAAACCTATTGCCTGCACGAAATCCCCGTTCCGGCCATTATACTGCCTAAAGATTTTTCGCTGGACAGTGTGAACATGGTGGTGCAGGGGGTGTGTGCCAATTGTAAGTTATGATGAGAAAAGGATTTACAATAAAAGATGAAACCGGCTTTAGCCGTTAACTTACTTTAACCAACCGGGTAATGATAAAGCCTGATCGTCTGTTAACTTGTTTCCGCTTATTATTTAATTGGTTAACTTATATCTGACAAGGCTCAGCGGTACACCATTTACATTCTTTTTTAGCTGGAGCCCGTAAATGTATCCGTTATAAAAAACCATTTTGGAAGGGGTGATCTGCAATGTATAATCGTCGCAGACAAAACTGCTGTGGCCCACGAAACTTCCTTCATTCCCATAAACCCAGACATTGAACTTATTGCTGTTTTCTTCTTTTGGAAATTCGAAGAACAATAAATTATTATCCGAGTCCTGCAATACGGTTGAAAAATAGGGGATTTGTATCGGTTCCGAAATTTTCCCAAGGTCCGCTTCCATCTCGCTGATAAGGGTTTCCCTTGCCCTTCTGTTTTCTTCAGGAGAAGCCCACCCGGCAAATCTTGTTTCCCCCATATTTTTGAACTTGTCAATAGCTTTTTGCTGGATTTTTTTTTGTTCTTCCACGGAAATTTCGTTAACAGCCCAGTCTATTTTATCTTTTGAAATTTGGTTTCCATCACTGTCAAATACCAGTATTTCACCGGTCGCCGGGATTGCAACTACCAGTTTGTCGCCCAGCCATGCTATTTTGGGTGGCAAACTCATCCCCAGGTTATTTATGTACGGCATCGTTGAATAAGAAACATTCCCGTGGTCTTCGAAATTATACTGATAGTTAAAAAGTTTACAATGTTCCGCTTCTTTGCACCTGTCGGTAAAATGGTCCCAGATTACTTTTTGCCTGTTCGTTATGTAATCAACGATGGCAACGAAATCACGAAATCTGTCACTCCAGATTACCCAGCCCACAACTGCTATTTTATTGTTAGAAAGCGGTATCATCTGGCGGGTCATATAATCGAGTTTCAAAGTCTTAATATAGTTTCCGTCAAGGTCGGAGCAAACCATATTGCCCATATTGTCAAGGTCAGAATAAAGTATTTTACCGTTCAGGACGCCGGCAATGCCCTCTGTTTTCTGAAACCTCCTGCCATTATTTGTTATGCCGAATTCTTTTTCAAACTTACCGTCGGGAGCAAACTTTGAATAAAAGTTCCGGTACCTGTTGTTTACCAGTACAGAGCCGTCCGGTAACATGATCAGTGATTTACGATCGCCCATCGGAGCACCGTAAATCGTGTCGTAATAACTGTTGAATACCGTATTCCAGTTGTTAGTCTGGCCATATTCCGCGTCGGGAACCAGTTTTACAGTGCCTTTGTTATAAATGTCAATCAGCTTTTGGGGTGATGCCGATGCCGCAATAAGAGCAAAGACTGCTGCAAGGATTAATTTTTTCATGATTGTATTTTTAATAATTGTAAAGGTCTTTCTGTTTATTCAATGATATAGTCAACTTTCTTACCGTCGGGGCCGGCAACATGGATTATTAAAGGCTGCCTGGATATCGGCTGGTTTGCATCAAATTCGTAATTGGATATGCCGAAAGATGATATCTGTCCATCTGTTCGTGTTTTTTTCCCGTTTCTGAAAACAATGATGAACAGAACAAGGAAGGCGGCAGCAGCCAGGGTAGCTATTATCAATACCGGTTTCCTTATCAATGAAGGTTTCTCAGTAATCTTTTCGCCGGGTTCAAATGCCGGAATTTCAATGATGTCATCTACAATTGAGTTTATCGCAGACTTCATGTTTTCCGATGTTTTTATGCGGGCTTCAACCCTGTCAGCACATGATTTGCAAACGTTAAGGTGCCTCCGGATCAAAACGGTTTCATCTTCAGGTACTTCACCGTCAACGTACTTTTGAATTAATTCATCGCTAATGCAGTTCATATCCTTGTATTGTTAATTCCTTTTTCAGTTTTATTAATGTTCTCGACAAAGTGCTTCCTATCGAACTAAACTTTATCCCTGTTATACCTGCCATCTCCTTGTACGAAAAACCTTCGCTGTAAAGGACGGCCAGCATTTTTTCATTGTGTTTTAGTTTATCAAGTGCCTTTCTGACAGCTAAGGCCGCTTCCTGTTTTTCCATCGGGTTTTCTTCAGCAAAATATTTTTCTGTTTTTTCGAGACCTACATATCGCCCGGGTTTTCGCAGATTATCAATGCAACGGTTGTAAACGGCTTTGCTTAACCAGCTACGCAAATGATCAACCTCAAGTCCTTTTTGTAATTTTTCATGCAGATAAATAAATATTTCCTGAACTATGTCAGATGCTAAATCAGTATCATTCACCATTTTGCAGGCAATCCTGTAAAGCAACAGGTAGTTGTCATTATATATTTTGTTGAATGAGTTCAAAGTGATGTCTGTTTATAAGTCGAAAATACATGCTATTTTGTGACCGGAAGTAGTATTTATTTTATTTAATCCTTAAATCCGCAAGATAGTTATTAACAAAACCGGCAAATAACTGTGCAAAAGTTCTTTACACAGTATTTGACCGGTAAATCTCATCACCTATTTTAGTGCTGTTAAATAAACTAACGGTGATAAAA
>CAJVWU010000003.1 GCA_913009755.1 uncultured Bacteroidia bacterium | reverse complement strand
TTACCTGAAAATAAGGATGTTCCACTTGTAAAAAGATTTTGCTGGATTGATTCTGATGACTTTTTGAACATATACAACTACATTAAAATATACTGCTAAGATAAGTAAAATAATTGTTACATAAAAATTTTAAGCAGCTATTATTCAATTATTTGTGAGGTGAAATTACTTTTCGGAGTGGACTCAAATGTTAACTATTCATTTTTGCACAAAAGGCAGATATAAATTTTCCAGGGGTTATTATTCTTAAAAAGAAATGTGTGTTGGCTTGCCGTTTTATCCATCCTCAATCCAATATCATTTTCAATTTTACCACGATAACATAACTCTACGAAAGTAACAGGTATTCGTTGTGTTTTCAGCTTATTAATTTTCAGAAATCTTTACTTGTAACTTTCATGGAATTTTCAAATATAGATTTTTTTTTAACATCAACAAAAACGCCACAAAAATTCTTACGAAACATGATGTGTTGAAAAGATAATTATCTGTCGGGTTAATTATCCCGCCAGTCGTTTTTCCTGTTCAGTTTAAGGTCCTGAAGGATGGATGCCTTAACATTGATCCCGAAATTCCAGCTTTTGCGGTAGCCAAGCGGGACCCAGTTGAATCGCATTTCCCAGCAATGCAGGTCACGATAAAGATTTATGGATGTATATGACACATCGTTATGTGTAAAGTCCCATCCCGTCGTGAAGGTAAATTTCCATTTGGGGGTGATGTTGATTTGTCCGTTAAGGTCCAGAGATTGAACAACCTTCCTTTGGTCTTCACGGGAATAATTAATGTATCGTGGATTGTTTGAATATTGAAAAGTATAATTAAGATTAAGAGACCAGGGAATATCCCAGTTGACGTAATTCTCCGGATTCTGTTCAATTTCTTTCCATTCGGTTTCGGTGGCTTCTTTTGGTTTTTCTTTTTGCTTTTTTTTAAAATCCTTATCCCCCAGTTTTATGCCCACGCTGAGCGCCCATACCGTATTATCCATTCTGAATAAATGGTGATTTACATTCCACTGATAAGTGTTGATTCTTCGCCCTGCCGAGTCAACGGTGTACGGGTCCCATCTTGATCCGTATTTAAGATTCAGGTTTTTCCACAGCTTGGTATTCCCGCTCAGGGTCAGATATGAAAAATTTAATGAGTCGGCCGCCAGATCGTAACTGCCCGAAATATTAAAGTTTTCAATCAGCTTGATTTTTTTCATACCGGTAATGGTATCTTTTTTTGAAGGTACTTTTATTTCCAGGTTGTTCCCGAAATTAAAGCTGATCCTCCCGGAACGCCTTCCGGGCGGGGTTTTGTAAATCGAATTAAAATATTGGTTCTGAAATACAGAATATTTTACTTCCTTTCCGTCTTTATCTTCGTACGTTTTATAATAGCCAAAATTTTCATTGCCAAAATCCGGGATATACGAAAAACTGATGCTGGGGGTAAACACATGACGTATGGCCCGGAGCGGCCCTTTTTTAAAACGCAGAATACCGTAAACTTTGGTGGAAAGCGAACTGCTTACGGAAAAATCAAAAGCATTGAAAAAGCCTCGGAGTGTATCAACCCTTACACCGGGTGACAATGTATCGTTACCGATATATAAGGTATCGGGATCATAATACAACCTGGAACTTTCGGAGTACATCCTGTCGGTAAAATTGATGGAGTTGCTGAGCGTAAAGTACTTTAACATTCTGATTGGTAAACTAATGGGGATTTTATGGATAGCACCGTTTTGCATTTCATTGATAAGGGTCCCTGATTTAAAAAGCAAGGTGTCAAGTGTGTTGATCGAATTACTGGCATTCATCGTATAGTTGATGCTCAGGTCTTCATAAAACCGCTTTTTCCCGGTGCTTTGTTTTCTTCTGAGCGGGTAAAACCGGTTGACGGTAAACGTGAGTGAAGGCAATGTGATATCAATTTTCTTTGAGAGCGTATTTTCCCGGAAACTTCCGTTTAATGTTAGGTAATATTTGCCGGCCCAGTTGGTTTGATAGGCAATGCTCGATTGAAATTCATTGGACAGGAAATCCTGTGTTGACGTTACATTGTATTTTGCATAATTACCTGTCAGGATGTTAACGTCAGCCGAAAAAGTACTGCGGGGCCTGGCTTTCGGGTCCTGATGGTGACTCCATTTTATCCTGAAGTCAGTGCTTTTTGAATATTCCGGCGTTTCTTTAAAACCAACAACATTAACTGCATAGCCAAAATCAAGCTGGCCCTGGTATTTATATCTTTTTCTATACCTGAACCGTGGCTTGATCGCCCAACTGCCATGTGTATAAATATCACCCAATACCAGGAAATCCATGTGGTCGTTGATGGCCCAGTAATAGCCCCCGTTTTCGAGATAATAACCCCGGTCAGCCGATTGCCCGTAAGTAGGCAATACAATACCTGATGTTTGCCCGCTCTTGTTTGGAAAAATGCCAAAGGGCAAGACCAACGGGGTGGGCACGCCTTCTATTACCATATAAACCGGCCCGCTGACGATTTTGTTGTCGGGAATGACCCTTGCCTTTTTGAATTTGAAAGCAAAATGGGGATGTTCCTCCAGGTTACAGGTTGTGAAAGACCCATGAAGGACATTGATGGTATTGTCCTGCATTTTTTTCACTTTCTGGCCATGCAAAAAGCCCTGGTCGTCTTCGGTCAATACATGTCTGATAATTCCTTTTTCCGTTTTAAAATCATACGTGATTTCTTTTGCCTTAAAAGACTGCTTGCCTTGGGTAAATACGGGAGTACCTATTTTTTTTCCGGTGCTGTCTTTAACATAAGTTGCATAAACCGTATTGGTGTTGAAATCCACTTTAATATAAGCGGCCTTCAGGGTAATGTCTTTGTAAGTAATAACGGCATCGCCATACATATATACTTTCCGTGCAGGCAGATCCTGAACAACTGAATCGCGGGCATTACGCGTAATCAGGTCTTCAATGGCCGTGGTTTCCTTTTTCGGGGCCGTTGTATCGGATAGTGCGGTGGTTGTTGTAAGGGTGTCGGCCATTGATGTTGTGTCCCGGGAAACAATTAGTGTGTCCGGTTTAAAATTGTTGACGTAAGATAATGAATTGCCAAAAAGGACGTTAAGAAGGAAGGTCAGGATTAATAACCATGCCCATGTTAATAATTCACCGGATAACCAACCTTTTGGCAAAATGCTTTGATTTACTTTTGTGTTATAACGAATGATGCAAACGATAAAAGGTACTATTCATTGCAAATATAATTCCAAATTCATTGAATCCGTCAAGATGATGAAATTGTACGGAAAGTTATTTGTTTTTATTCTTCTGTTGATGTGGTCTTCAGGGGTTTCGGCACAAAAGGGCAGCCGGATCACGACGGTGGTGATTGATGCCGGACACGGCGGGAAAGACCCCGGTGCCCTCGGTAAACATTCCAGGGAAAAAGATATTGCCCTGGCTGTCGCCCTGAAAACAGGTCATTACATTGAGAAATACCTGCCCGATGTGAAAGTGATCTATACGCGGAAAGATGACCGCTTTGTGGAATTATACAAGAGGGCCGAGATTGCCAATAAAAATAATGCCGACTTCTTTATTTCCATTCATTGCAATTCAAATCCATCACCAAAACCTTACGGGGCTGAAACTTATGTAATGGGGCTACACAAATCAAATGCTAACCTGAATGTGGCCATGACCGAAAATGCAGCCATCATGTTTGAGGATGATGCCGGTAAAACATACAACGGGTTTGATGCCAAATCGGCTGAATCATATATCCGGTTTTCACTTTTCCAGGGGGAGTATCTTGACCAGAGCCAGCAACTGGCTTATGATATCCAGCGACAGTTTCATGACCGGGTAGGCAGAAATGACCGGGGGGTCCACCAGGCAGGATTTCTGGTATTGTGGCGGACCGCCATGCCCGGTGTATTGGTAGAACTCGGATATCTGAGTAACCCGACCGAAGAAAAATTCCTGATGTCGGAACAAGGGCAGGTTTTTATGGCTTCGGCCATTTACAGGGCTTTTAAAGAATATAAACTGAACTATGAAAAAGAAAATAAAGTCGTGGCAATGCCTGAAAAGAAAGCCGGCAGTTCATCAAAAACAAATTTGATTTATAAAGTGCAGTTTTATACAAGCCGCAGAAACATATCGTTGTCCGCCAGGCGTTTCAAGGGCCTTAACGAGGTAAAGGTGTACCGCCAGAACGGTTTGTATAAATACACAACAGGCAATTATTCAACACTTGACCGTGCAAATCAATATTTAGAAAAGATAAAACAGGCTGGGTTTAATGATGCTTTTGTGGTGATTTTTAAGGACGGGAAAAGGATAAGCCTTGAAGAAGCCAAACGGATTAAAAACAGGCATTAATTTAATACATTGAAAAAAACATCCGTTTGCGTAAAGTTTTATTTAATTTTGAGGGAAACATTTGAACGTGGTTTACGTTCTTTTTAATAACACAAAATTATAATTGTGAATCGTTACAAACAAATTCTCATCGGGATTTCTTTCATTTTTGCCCTGCTGCTTTTTATCTGGGGTTATAATTTCCTTAAAGGCAAAAACCTTTTCCAAAAACAAATTATCTATTATGCGAAATATAGTGATGTAACCGGGTTGTCAATAGCCAATCCGGTCATGATCAACGGGGTAAGGGTTGGCCAGGTCAGCCGGGTTTACCTCAGTCCCAACATGTCGGGCAAGGTGGTGGTTATGATGACTTTAAAAAATAAATTCCCTATTCCTGGCAATACG
The DNA here is from genome assembly GCA_913009755.1 of uncultured Bacteroidia bacterium. Lineage (GTDB taxonomy): Bacteria > Bacteroidota > Bacteroidia > Bacteroidales > F082 > JAADID01. The sequence continues at coordinate 84,678 of CAJVWU010000003.1, read as the reverse complement.
GTTGCAAAAATTTTCAGTGCCGACCTGATGGGTTCCAAAGCCATTGACCTGATGTTGGGAAAGTCGCCAACCCTTGCCCATAGTGGCGATACACTTCAGTCAGCTACCGAAGCCTCGCTGAAAGAAGCCGTTAGCGCACAGGTACTGCCCATCAAAATAAAAGCGGAGAAACTGTTGTCATCCATTGATTCGCTGGTGGTAGCCATTCATACTGTTTTCACCGAAAGTGCAGTTGAAAATTTAACGCAAAGTTTCAACGACATCAGGAGAACATTCAGCCACCTTGAAAATGCAACATCAAATATTGATACCCTGGTAGATACGGAATCCAACCGGATCTCATCAATACTCTCAAATATTGATTCGGTTACCTATATGCTGAAAGAAAACAGGCAGGGTATCAGCAACATCATTGCCAATCTTGATCAATTCAGCGACACGCTTGCTTCAACCGACATTGCTTCAACCGTTGACCATGCCAACAAATCGCTGGAACAATTGCAATTTTTACTTACCCAAATTAACGAAGGAAAAGGGACATTGGGCATGCTCATGCACAACGACACCTTATATATTGAGATTAACAAATCGGCAGAAGAACTCAATAAACTGCTGAAAGACATCCGTGAAAACCCGAAACGGTATGTGAAATTTTCGCTGTTTTAATCTTTCATCAAAAAGCCCGGTTTATATGATCATTAAGGCTGATCGGTCTTTCTGAAAATATCCATTTTGTTTTTTGGCCTGTACGTTTCCTGCCAGTTAAAACCTTTCAGCCGTTTCATATCAGGGGGGAGTTTTTTTTCAGGATAAGTTATTTCTTTAATTTTCGATAAGTAATTGATGCTGTTTACTGCATTGTTTTTCAAACGGATGATCATGGCACTGGATTCGGCCAGGTCAATACCCATCAGGTTTCCGTTGTCTTCCCTCACGTAATAAAGCGTCTGGGCATTGCCATCCACCATTATTTTATACAATTGGTTTTTACGGAAGTAACCGATCATATCCCTTCCCCTGATCTGATTGTAATTCTCCAGGGTGTCGAGCGAAACAATAAAAGCCGTGTTAAACATCACCAGTGAATCCAGTTGATTCCCCGATACGACAACATGAATTGAATCGGCAGTTAATTGATTTTCACCCGACCACATCACCGGGTCGGTGTAAAGCCTTATGGTTGAATCGTTCATACTGTATGCCAGTGAATCGCATATACCCTGCATATCCTCCCTGAAAAACCTGACATTGTGGTAAGCAAGCATCTTTTTTGCCTGTCTTTTTTTATCAAAATACATCCATAAAGTATCCGAATGAATGTACATCGAATCTTTATCATCGTAAGTGATGGCCAGTGCACTATCGGTTATATAAGAAAGCCCGCGGTTATCCCACATATCCCCGAGTTTTCCCCTGATAATCACTTTATGCAGGGTATCCTGTATCTCAACCCGGCCAAAAGCCTGGCCAAAAGAAGTAAGGTTGTTGTAATAGATGCTGTCGGCGGTAATCGTTTGTTGCGAACTGCTGACCATCGGTTTTTTTGTCAGTTTTGAAAAATCCGTCTTTGTATTGTACCAGCCTTCTTCGGTATAAATGGTGCTTTCCTTTCCCCTGATGACCGTTGGCCCGAGGAAAAAGGCTGTTTCGGTGATGGTGTTGTAAATCAGGGTGTCCGAATAGGTTTCCGATCGCGGGTTGACCAGCACAACATCTTTTCTGAAATAGAAGGTTTTGTTTTCTGTTTTATAATATCCGCTTTTACTGGTCAGCGTGTTGTCTTTGTTCACTATCGTCCCGCCCTGGTCATAAAAAGCAGTTTTTGTGTTCCGGTTATAAACAAGATGGGGTGTGGTTAATGTACTATTCTTGTCAACCAGCTTCACATGATCAAATATTTCCGCTATGCGTGTATTGCCGTCATAATACAAGTGGTTACCGTAAACATCCACACTGTCGTTCACATTGATGTGGATGTTGCTGAAAGCTTCAAAACTGTTTGATTTATCGTCAAGGTATGCGCTGTCGCTGTAAAACCGGGTGTTTCCCTGGCGGATGATCACATGGCCGAGAAGCCTTTCCTTTCCTAATTTTTTTGTATAACGTTGAACATCGGTGCGCTCCACAAATACCTTGGATTTTCGTTGTGCATGAACTAAAAGAGGCATGAATGCAGTAATGAACAGTGCAGTGAAGACAGAAATATATATTTTATTGGTTGGTTTCAATGGTTAATGTTAAAAACGTAAGGTAAATCGAATTATTATTTTCAGATAACTTCTCTGTTTAAAGTGAAGAAATGTTACCTTTCATATTTTCATTGAATCACCATTTTTTTGATTCAGTTTCCAATTCTTCCTGATCGGAAAAGTTACCGGATAGATAATCCTGATTATTTATTACAAATATACTACTTATTGATTTTAATCGAAATTATATTTTGATTTTCATATTTTCGGTATTGCAGGTAACTGAAGACTTCATCACTTGTTGTGCAAATGTAAAAATAATGAGGGCAAATGTTTTATCGGGATCATTTATAACTGCAAAATAATGCAATGCAAATAATGCAACTATTCTCCTTAAAGAAAGAGGTATAATTCTTTTGCATACAGTTGTGAATAATTTTAAAGCCTGAAACGGAATAATATCCAACATTGAATTCGGAATAAATTTGGGGGATGGTATCCAACACGTTACAGGAATAAATGCCTTCGCATTTTATTATCTGTAATTTGGAAACTCAGGGATGTTAACTTCGGCAATAAATAGCTTAAAGTTTATAAAAATAATTTTAAAATAGTCAAAGTTAGTATTTTGGATAACTTTATCACAAAAATCCGGAACCCAGATGTGGTAATGTTTTTCCGTGAATTCCTTTTGCCTTACCCAAAATGCTTTTGCATCATCAATAAAACCCTGGTCAATTGTTACAATTTCATTATAAAGCAGGTAATATAGGAATTCGGTCTCTACCGCTACATGATCCGGCAGATCATGCAAACCTGAATCAAATTCCAAACCCGTATGCCGGTAAAAATTCTTTACCCAGACCGTGGCCTCCCCCATAACTATTTTTTCACCGAAATAAAGAGAACTGTAAGGTGGGGCAGGTACTTTAAACGGGCCAATAAAAAGCCGGGCATATTCTATTCTTAATTGCTGAATATCATAACCGGGGGATTGCCGATACAATGCTTTCAGGTTGATATCCGCATCAGGCAATAATTGTCTCAGGTAGGTTTCCAGGTTTTTAAAGATGGCATTTTCATCTAACAGTTCAGGTTCTGGTTCACAGAGTAATGATGAAAATAAGTTGTATGCGTTCGCTTTGGCTCTTTCTATTTCAAGAAAATGTTTTTTGTCCATGTTTTCAAGTTTATGTGCTGAAATAGCAGTTATCATTAAAGCAAAGTTTTTCGTGTTCGGCATTATACTAAAAACGGGATAAATTTATACCGTGTGGTGTATAATACAACAACAGGAGCCACTTGTCAGATGACAGGTAAGGCCCTGTTATTGAGAAAGACTACTTTGATAATTAAACAGTTCTACCTTGTTACAATCATGTTGGAAGAAAATATTTCTTTGTCGGCAATTACACGTACGATGTAGGTTCCGGGCTTCAGGTCATAAACCTTGAACCTGATCCGGTGCTTACCTTTACTAAGATTGCTTTTGTCAAGGGGACGTTTAACCTCTTTTCCCCTGATATCATAGATTTGTATTGTCGCAATACCACTATTTTCCATCTCGAACTCGACATGCACCTCATTACGTGCCGGATTGGGGAACAGAAGCAGTGACTTTTTATGATCTTCGGGTTTATGATTTTTGATTCCGGTAATATTATAATCGCCTACATAATAAACATTTGGGCTGGTACCTTCTTCACCTTCGGCCAACCATTCACCTTTGTTGTTTTTCAACCGTTTATATCCCTGGGCTACCAATTTTGAAATATCACTCACCGGATCATCCAAATCACCATATACTCTTGCGCCTGTCGGACACGAGACAACGCAATAAGGTTCCAAGCCTTCTACGGTGCGATGTCGGCACAAGATGCATTTTTCAACCACACCACTTGGTCGAACGTCAGTGTAATCAGGGTCCATATACACATTTTCATCGGGTGGCCTGTGGGCAGCTAATGTTGCCGTTTCGAGAGGGGTTGAAGTACCGCCGGAAATAATTGCCACATCATTATCGTAAAAACTTTGTGTGTCCTCTTCGAAAGGATTCATGGTGAGGACGGAGTATTGTACCCCTGTATTGTCTATGTTTTTTGAGCTGTAAGGACAGGCAAGCTGACAGAGTTGGTCACCGATACAGCGGCTTTGGTTGATCATGGTGAGGCCATCTTCGGTTTTATAGATAGCCTTCGGATCAACCGGGCATATATCAACGCAGGGAGCAAAGGTACAATGATTGCAAAGTACGGGTATTACCTGAAACTTTAGATCACCACCATTCCAGGTTCCTGTTGTTTTTGTGAGATAGTCGGCCCAGTTATATCTTCTGCCGTCCCTCTCGTATTCAGTATTGTTTTCTGTTTTACAGGCAAGGCCACAAGCGCCGCATCCGACACATTTTCTAAGGTCTATTGCCATTCCATATTTCGCCATGATATTTTATTTTTCGTGGTTATACTTTTAAGCTTTTTCAATTTTAACGCCGACAAAACCTCCGTTTCTGGCCGTACTTCCTGATATACGATCATAGTCGTCAATCAGGATTTCATTATTGTTCAGTCCGTTGGGTGTAGCATCTGCATAGTCTTTACTGGCAAATCGTCCGTAAGCCCAATGGCCCTTTCCATAGGTTTTGGCAACGGTGCCGGGTTGGATTCCTTCCCAAAGAAGTGCTTTTGAAAAAACACTTCCTTTAACCGTTGTGATTTTTACATTATCGCCATCTGAAATGCCAAGATCTGATGCGTCTTGCGGGTTCATCCTCAGCCTGTCTTCCCAGTTCATGTCGCCGGGATCAAGACGACTGAAGATATAATACCAGGGCAGGTTCTGGCTTCTTCCTTCACGGTTAAAGCGTGACTTTACATCAACAAAATCAAAAGGATATTCTTCTTTTGAGCCCCAGCGTTTCGGTTCTTCATAATGTGGAACAAATCCCAGTTCACCCCGGGCAAGGTAATTCGTGTCGGTAAGGAGTTCATCTACCGTTTTGTCAAATTTTCCGGCATGGGTTTCGAGCGCTTTTTTAAGCGTTTCGCTGAAAAACTCAAATTTTCCGGTTACGGTACCAAAGTTGCCACCCCAATGCGTTTTAAAGGCATACTGCTCAGTAGTCACAACACCTTTTTCAAGGTATTCATTCCACCCGCCTTCGAGTTGATCATAAGAAGGTTTGGTAAAAATCTTTGTAGCGTACTCGGCAAATTCGTATTCGTTGGTTGGTGAAGCTCCTGATTCAGGATCTTTAAACTCATTAACAAAATAATCGTATATATTGCTAAATCCTTTGTCCTTGAGTGCTTTGGCCAAAAGGAAGCTGAACTCGTTTTCATCTGCATGTACATTAAACAACCTGTTTGCCACCGGTTGTTGAATGGTTGCTTCCCCGTAACGGTTACCGTAAGTTTTCAGGAAGGTAAGTTTCTCGGTCGCGCTAAAGGCAGCAGGAATAACGATGTCGGCAAATTGCGTCATTTCCGAGGCGTTTGTCGTAACGTGGGCAAAGAAAGGCAACTCTGACAGCGCATCTACCCACCTTGACCCTTCGGTGCCGGAGAAAGGGAAGTTACACCAATAGCCGATTGCCATTTTAATATTGTACGGATCGGCAGCCAGCATTGCGTTAGCTGCATTATTTGTTACAACGCCACCACCGGATTTTCCCTTGTGAAGTGCCGGGAATAAGTAGGTACCTCTCTGATCCATTTTTGGGTAACCGGTACCTTCTTCTGCTATTGCATCCTGGTAGTCATGGTAATCAGGAATGCCGTTCACTGAAACATGTGTTGTTTGAAGTGGCCCCCCTTTGTGATCAATCGATCCCAACAGGCCGTTCAGTGCATAAACGGCCATAGCCGTGTACGATCCTCTCGGATTCATTGCTATGCCGGGTCCGTACCATATCGAAACATAAGGTGCCGCATTGGCCATTTGCCCGGCCAGGTATTTAATCTTTTCGGCAGCGATTCCTGTAACACCGGCCGCCCATTCAGGTGATTTATCGAGTAATTCGAGGTTCCACCATTTTACAAGGCCAGAGGTTTCGGTTTCAGTAAAGTCGGCTTCGTCAACGGGTGTATTGGCTTCAAAGCTTCCCGCATTGTTGAAGTCGCCAACAAAGGTTCTGTCCCATAAACCCTCAACCAGGATATAATGTGCCATGGCACTGGCCAATGCACCGTCGGTTCCGGGTTTTGGTGCCAGCCAAATGTCTGATTTGGTAGCTGCTCCCGTGAGCATAGGATCGATAGTTGCTATTTTTCCATTTGCCTGCAATTCTTTCAATCGGCTCATTGCTCTGGGAACCTGTCGGTTTGAGCGGAACGGATCACTGCCCCAGAATACTGTATATTCGCAATTGGCCAGGTCGTAATCACGATAGCCCCAGAACCCTTGTGTCCAGAAGGCACCCGACTTTTCAGCTTCTGCACAAATAGAACTGTGCGAAATTCCGTTGGGTGATCCGAAGATTTTTGTTACAGCAGAATAAAGAATATCCCTGCTATAGCTATATCGTCCCCTGAACAGCACATACTTGTGTGTCTCGTTGGCGTTACGGAGTTCCATCATTTTACCGGCGATGGTGCTTAAGGCCTCATCCCAGGTAATGGGGACAAATTGCGGGTCAACGCCTCTTCCCTTTGATGGATTTGTGCGCTTCATGGGAACTTTTACACGGTCAGGGTCATACATCTGTTTCGGAATCATGTGGCCTCTCGGACATACTGTTCCCGGATTGATAGCAGAATTTTGGTTACCCCGTACTTTTACCGCCCTCCCGTCCTGAATAAACACTTCAATAGGACACCATGTTGTGCAGCCCTGGCAGGTGCTGGGATACCAACCTTCGGCCCTTTCCCTTGTTTTTTTCTTTCCCGTGGCTTTGGCAAATGCACCAATGGCAGGGTTAAATACCATTGCCCCTGCCCCGATGACAGCACCCGTTTTTAAAAAATCTCTTCTTCGAAGCTTCATAATATTATTGGTTTAAGATTGAAATTACTGATAAAATATGTTTGTCATTTGATGCAATAAACTTAATCTCAAATGATGCTGACAGGTGTGTTAAAAGCATGTATTTTCCGTGTTCAAATACGTATTTTCCCAAAAAAGGCAATGATATAAATCAAGAAATTATTGATAAAAATCAATGAATGTTAAAATAAATTAACAAAAGTTTAAAATAAATTAACTGATTTATAAGAACTTTGTATTTTTGTTCTATGTTACAAGAGGTTGAATGTATATTTGCCGAAACCGGGTTTGATAATCCTGATTGTAAGAGTTGTTTTTGCAGGTCAGACGAGTTTAATTTTATGACTGACAGTGAATTGGAACAGGTAACACGGAACAAATTCCAGGTAAATTACAAGGCAGGGGAAATCATTTTTAAACAGGGCACACAATCCACACATTGTATTTCGTTTACGCACGGAACAGCCAAAGTGTATGATGAGGACAGGCACGGAGAAATAATTCTGAAATTAATTAAACCGACCGAGTTTATCACCGGTTATGGTATGCTTTTCGACAATGTTCATGATTATTCGGTTTCGGCCATTACAAATTCGTCTGTTTGCTTTGTTGATTTTCAACTTATTGAGGAGATTTTAAATCATAACAACCATTTCAGAAAAGCCTTTTTCACAAAAATTCAGCAACACAATTATTTCATACAATCACGTATGATTAATTTGCTGAATAAAAAAAATCCGGGAAGGATTGCCGGAACATTGCTTTATCTGTCCCGTGATTTTTATAACTCGGATAGTTTTGTCCTGCATCTGACACGGAAAGAATTAACATCCTTGAGTGTGGTCTCGTTTGACAGCTTATCAAGGATTCTCAATCAGTTTCATGAAGCGGAACTTATATGGATCAGTGGGAAAAGAATAAAAATTTTAAATCCGGTTATGCTTGAAAAGATTTGGCTGAACGGATAAACGAATTATAAATTAAATAAACCGAAAAAAAAATAGTGTTAATATTAAAACAACTTAATATCAGATAAATAAAAAAATAGAATACTGCTCCGAGTGTTGTTTCTAAATGCTTTGTGCACATGAAACCAACACCGATGGGTCGTCAGGGAAACCGGCGGGCCTCCCGATTCCCGCGGTTGCGGGATGAATTGGAAAGGAGGAATAGTGACAATCCATTGCGGTGGTTGTTTTGCCTCGTTTCCTTTTAGGGCGGGGTTTTTTCGTTCAAATTATAAAAACGATGCGCAGTAAAATTTATCAGCAGAACAAATCCCGGTGCACTTCGTTATCGGGATGTTAATAATAATGGGGAAATGGAAGTTAATATTCTTTTTTTGGTTGCTTTGTTTGTGGTTGCCTTTCTGTATGCCTCGGTTGGTCATGGTGGCGCCAGCGGCTACCTCGCCCTGATGGCTTTATTTGGTGTGTCAACCGTTTATATGCGTGCCTCGGCACTTACCTTAAACCTTTTCGTTTCGGCGGTTTCTTTTTATGCGTTTTACCGGGGCGGGCATTTTAAGCTGAAAATATTGATCCCTTTTGTCGTCGGGTCAGTACCGATGGCATTTCTAGGGGCCAGGATGAATATAGACCCCAGGCTGTTTAAATCCATCCTTGCTGTTTTCCTGGTTGTCGCCATTTTCAGAATGGTGTATGTTCCTAAAAAAGGATACAAAGAAGTGATCCCGTTTAATTTTTTAATTGCCTTTTTTATTGGTGCGTTCCTCGGGTTTTTCTCAGGGCTGATCGGTATCGGGGGCGGCATCATCTTAAGCCCCCTGTTGTTGTTATTGCGTTGGACTAACGTAAAGGAAACGGCAGCCATTTCAGCCCTCTTTATTTTCCTTAATTCGGCATCGGGGATATTGGGCCTGATCACTTCAGGAATTGTTATCAGCCCGAATATTATTTACTGGGTTGTTGTTGCTTTCGCCGGCGGGCTTTTAGGTGCCTATACCGGAAGTTTCCGGTTGTCACTGATCAGGCTCAGGTATTTGCTTGCTTTTGTATTGCTGCTGGCCAGTGTTAAGTTATTTTTTGCATGATTTCAGTTGAAAAAGAAGATATGAAGAAATTAAATGATCTGATACTTGTTTCCGGTTCGGGCCGCAATTGCGGGAAAACAGCCCTTGCCTGTGCCTTAATCAAAACATTATCAGGAACTGAAAAAGTAACGGCGATAAAAATAACGCCTCATTTTCACTTTACCGGCGGGCAGCAACAATTGATGGAACAAGGGCCGGGATACCGGATATTTGTTGAAAAAGATGCCGGAACAGGTAAGGATACTTCAAGGATGCTCAGGGCGGGGGCACAAACCGTTTACTTTGTGCAATGTGCTGACAGGGGGGTGAACCGGGCCATGGAGAGCCTTATGCGGTTTCTTAGCACTGACGGTGCTTTTGTGTGTGAATCGGGATCATTGGGACTGTTTTTCAAACCGGCATTCCATGTGCTTGTCGAAGGCACCGTACCCGATCTGACAAAAGTTTCTTACCAACGAAATAAACAAAGGGCGGATTTGATTGTCAGGACCGGGCAGATCGGGATTTCCCTTGCCAAAAAAATAATCAGGTTCAGCGAAATAAATAAACAACAGCATAAAACTTATTATGATAAAAATAGAAGAAGCGCATAGGATTATTGGCGGTCTCCAGCTAAAAGAACCGTCCGCGGAAATGGTTCCCCTCGGGAAGTCGCTTGACAGGATACTTGCGGAAGATGTTTTGACAAGCGAAGATTTTCCTTCATTCGATAAATCGGCCATGGACGGCTATGCTATCCGCAAGGAAGATATTCATAAAAAACTGGAAGTCATCGAATTCATCCCGGCAGGTAAAAAACCGGAAAAGAAAGTTGCCGAAGGCCGGTGTTCCCGGATCATGACGGGGGCAATGGTGCCTGAAGGCGCTGACATGGTTGTGATGCAGGAGGATGTAAAAAAGGAAAATGATCAGGTTATAACTGTTGTCAACAAAAAGTCAAAAGACAACATTTTATATAAGGGGGAAGATGTAAAATCGGGTTCGTTGCTTTTGAAAAAAGGGATCAGGATTGGCCCGGCGCATATCGGGTTGCTTGCGTCGGTCGGAAATGTCAATCCGCTGGTTTTTCAAAAGCCTGTCATTACCGTTCTTTCTTCCGGTGATGAATTGGTGCCCCCTTCGCAAAACCCGCAGCCCCCGCGTATCAGGAACAGCAATTCGGCCCAACTTGTTGCCTTGGCAACCCAGGCCGGGGCCGTGGCATTTGATGCAGGCCTGGTGGAAGATGACCCTGAAAAAATTTTAAAAAAAATAGAACTGGCCGCTGACCGGTCGGATGTGGTAATCATGACAGGCGGGGCATCGGCAGGCGATCTGGATTTTACGGAAAAGGTATTCAGTATGCTGGAGGCCACGCTTCATTTTAAAAAACTGGCCATTCAACCCGGAAAACCCGCACAATTTGCCACCCTCGGAAACAAGTGTTTGTTCGGATTATCGGGAAATCCGGTGTCATCACTGGTTCAGTTCGGGTTGCTTGTCAGGCCGGTAATAAAAAGGATGTCCGGATTACAGGCTGCTGATAAGGTTTACAAATTGCCCCTGAGCCGGGATAAGCAGAGGAAGCGATCCGAACGCCTGTTGTTTTTCCCGGTCAGGATTACCGGAGATATGGAAGCGGAAGCATTGGAATATCACGGTTCGGCACACCTTCACGCATATCACAGGGCTGACGGGCTGGCTGAATTTCCTATCGGGCTGAACGAATTAAAAAAAGGGACCATCGTAAATGTTAGACCGGTTTAAAAGAAATATTACCTATCTGCGGATATCCGTCACCGACCGCTGTAACCTGCGCTGCCACTACTGTATGCCCGCGGAAGGGGTGGAATGGATACCCCATGGCAGTGTGTTGAGCTATGAAGAGATGAAGGAGGTTGTTAAAGTTGCCGTAGGACTTGGTGTTAACAAGATCAGGCTGACCGGCGGCGAACCCCTGGTGCGCAAAGGTATCCGGAATTTGGTGAAGATGATTGCAGAGGTTGACGGGGTGAAAGATCTGTCCATGACGACCAATGGGATTTTTTTGGAAAAATATGCCCGTGAACTGGCAGAGGCCGGACTGAACAGGGTAAACATCAGTCTTGATACACTCGATCCGCAAAAATACAGCAGACTGACAAGAGGAGGAGACCTCAACAAAGTGATTAAGGGGATAGATGCTGCGCGAAAAGCGGGATTGACGCCGATAAAAATCAATTGTGTGAAAACAGACCTTACAACACCCGGTGACATACAAAGTCTGCAGGCATTTTGTAAAGCCAGCGGTTTTCACTTACGGTTCATTCGCCAGATGTCGCTGACGGACGGGAGCTTTTATCCTGTTGAAGGGGGTGAAGGGGGAAGATGCAATATCTGTAACCGCATCAGGCTGACGGCAAAGGGGGATGTCATTCCCTGCCTTTTCAGCAATTATGGATACAACGTGAGGGAGTACGGCATAGAAGAAGCCATTTTGATGGCTGTTGGCAAAAAGCCGGCCACAGGTCACAATAACAAGGTCAATACATTTTATAATATAGGAGGATAACATGGGAAAACTAAGTCATATTAACGAAAAAGGCAAAGCCGAAATGGTGGATGTGGGCCATAAACCCGACCAGTTGCGGGAGGCGCTTGCAAAAGGATCAATAGCCCTGTCATCCGGAACACGGAAACTGATTGCAAAAAACCTGATCGAAAAAGGGGATGTGCTTACCCTCGCTGAAGTGGCAGGAATACAGGCGGTCAAGCAAACCCCGCATCTGATCCCCCTTTGCCATACTTTGATTTTAAATAAGGTAAAACTTGAGACCGCACTCACACAAACAGGTGTGGCCGTGAGTTGCCTGGTCAGGTCGCAGGGCAAAACCGGTGTGGAAATGGAAGCGCTCACAGGAGTCTCGGTGGCCTTGCTCACGGTGTATGATATGTGCAAAGCCGTTGATAAAAAAATGGTGATCGGCGATATTCACCTTGTGGAAAAAACAAAAAAAGATATATAACAATGAGTCAGATAATAAAAGTGTTGTCAGTGAATGTTTCCGAAAAAAAAGGGACAATCAAAAAACCGGTGGGTTCAATCAGTTTGTCGAACATGGGTGTGGAAAAAGATGCCCATGCGGGACCCTGGAACCGTCAGGTGAGTTTGCTTGGCAAAGAAAGCATTGATAAATTTTCAAAGGAAGCAGGAAGGGACATCTCTTTCGGTGAGTTTGCCGAAAACATCACCACCGAAGGGTTAAAACTTTACCGGACGTTGCCCCTTGACCGGTTTATGAATGAGTCCGTTGAACTGGAAGTAACCCAAATAGGAAAAAAATGCCACGGTACGAATTGCCAGATTTTTCAGGAGGTTGGCAATTGCGTAATGCCCAAAGAGGGTATTTTTGCAAGGGTTATCCGTAAAGGCAAAATACAGGCGGGGGAAAAATTTGAATACAAACCCCGCATCATTAAAACAATGGTCATCACCCTAAGCGATCGTGCATTTCAAAGCCTGTATCCTGACAAGAGCGGTAAAATAATCGAAAGCCGCCTTCGTGAGTTTTGGACATTGAAAGGCCGGAAGCCAGGAATAAACTATGTGCTGATCCCCGATGATGCCCGTTTGCTTGAAGAAACCATAAAGGAAGCCGTACAAAACGGAAATGATTTTATTTTCACCACCGGGGGGACAGGGATAGGCCCTAAAGATATAACTCCCGATGTTGTGAAACCCTTACTGGATAAAGAGATTCCCGGGATCATGGACCTGATCAGGATAAAATACGGATCGGAAAAACCGGCGGCATTGATCAGTCGTTCTGTCGCGGGGCTAATCGGACAAACGTTGATTTATTGCCTGCCCGGGAGTCCGAAAGCCGTGAATGAGTACCTCGATGAAATCCTGAAAACAGTGGAGCATTCGTTCTATATGGTGCATAGGCTGGATATTCATTAAGGAGTGGTAAGATTTGATACAAGGCCTGAAACAGGGGAGCCAGGGGATCAGGGACCAACTGTCTTAACTGTTTTCTTTTTCCCTGATTAGTTACGTTCTGACTATCTTTCCTACATTAGCGCTTTATTTTTTTGAACAGAAAACAGAACGAAAATGAAGTTCGATCCGAAACGAAATTATGAAGAAAGCCGCAGGAAATCAGGATATATCGCACGGAAAGAAGCTGCCCGGGAAGATTACAACCGCATTGGATTTATGTCGGGGCTGGAAGTTCATCAGCAATTGCTTACAAAAGAAAAACTTTTTTGTCATTGCCCCTCAGGCATTTATAATGAGCATGACGATTACGATGCCGAACTCATCCGGCACATGCGTCCCACATTGAGTGAACTGGGTGAATACGACGGCACGGCGCTGATGGAATTCAAGACCCGCAAACAAATCATCTATCGTATTAAAAACAAATCAGCCTGTACTTACGAGGTGGACGACACACCGCCCTTCCCCATCAACAGGGAAGCCCTGGGCATTGCACTTGAAATATCCCTGCTTTCAAATCTGAATATTGTGGGAGAGGTACATATTACCCGGAAACAATACCTTGACGGCAGCATTCCCACCGGCTTTCAGCGCACGGCCATCCTCGGTGTGGAAGGAGAGATAGCATTACCCTATAAAAAAATACGGCTCATCCAGTTGAGTATTGAGGAAGATTCCTGTCGTGAAATTTCGGATATCGGCCATACACGGGTCTATAAAACCGACCGGCTGGGTATGCCGCTCATCGAAACGGTAACCTATCCCGATTGTGTTACCCCGGATGAGGTAAAAGATGCCTGTGATTATATCCGGTTTTTAAACAGAAGCACCGGAAAAGTGCGAACGGGCATGGGAGCCGGACGGCAGGATGTGAATGTCAGTTGCCGGGGAGGATCAAGGGTTGAGATCAAAGGGGTGGCCCACACCAAATGGATACCCGGACTGACACACGTTGAAGTATTCAGGCAGTGGTCGTTGCTGTTGCTGAGGGACGTGCTGAAAGATCGTATCAAAAGTGCAAAAAACTGGAAGCCCACTGCTGTTGAACTGGAAAGGCGGATGTTGAAAGATGTTGAACTGCCTGATCATGCGGAAAAACTTGTTGCCGTAAACCTGCCTGATTTTCAGGGTGCGCTGTCGTGGTTTACCCAGCCCGGCAAAATGTTTGCCGACGAGATTTCCGGCCGCCTGAAAGTCATTGCCTGTATTGAGCATCCCAATATGCTCCATTCCGAAGAGTTTGAACCGAGCGTTTCATCGAAACAATGGAAAGAAATCAATGCATTGCTGGGATCGGGAAAAAATGATGCACAAATCATCATTACCGGGTTTGCCGAAGACATTCCGACCGCTATTGAGACGGTTGAAGAAAGATGCAGAATGGCCCTGGACGGGGTTCCCAACGAAACCCGGAAATCTTTTCCGGATGGCACCACCATTTTCGAGCGTGTGTTGCCCGGTGCCAACCGTATGTATCCCGATACCGATTCAGCTCCCATTCCGCTGGAGGATGAATACATTGAAAGTTTAAAAAAGAATCTGCCGGAGGATATCATCATCAGGTATAAAAAACTGAAAGCATGGAAAATTCCGGAAGACACCTTCACTTACATTTTGTCAAAAGATCATTTTGGCCTTATTTCAAGAATTATTGAAGAACTAAATCTTGATCCCAAATTCATCGGGACTTTTTTCGGCCACACCCTGAAATCGGTTGAAAACAGAATTTGCCGTGCTGAAGATTTTAAATACTCGATTCTTTATCATTTGTTTGCTTTTCTGAAAAAGGAAAATCTGGATTTGGAGCTGGCCAAAGAGATGCTGCCCGTATTGATGAAAAATGCCAAGATGGATTTTAATTCCATCCTCAAAACAGTTCATTTCAAAAGGGTGAGCCCCAAAACTCTACTTGACCAGGTATCGGTCTTGAATACAAAATTTAATAACAACAATCATGGCGGTGATAAAACCGACCGCATAAACTGGGTGATGGGACATCTGAGAAGTGCTGCCATTGGCAATATGAGTTTAACGGAGTTAAGTAATAAAATATGACAGAAGATATTTTTCAGGGTTACAAAGGCGAGGCACTGGAGGTGTTGAAGAAATTCAAAGTCCGTGTTTGGGGACAGGCAAATGTAGAAACCACCCGCGGAACTTTTGAAGGAACAGTCTTGCCCCGTGCCGAAAATGATGATGACAAACACATCGTAATCAAAATTATAACCGGTTACAATATCGGCATTGACATTCATACCATTACCGGGATGAAAGAAACGGGTTACAAAAAAGCCAGCTATAAAATCCCGGAAAAGCAATTTCCGGTTACACCCGGCCTGCCGAATGTAAAATTGTTCGGTACGGGAGGTACCATAGCTTCACGCCTGGATTACCGGACAGGTGCGGTCATTCCGGCTTTTTCACCCGGCGAACTTTATGGTGCTGTTCCCGAACTGGCCGATATCTGCAACCTGGAGACTGAAAAAGTGTTTGCCGTTTTCAGTGAAAACATGGGGCCAAAACAATACATTGCCCTGGCCAAAGCCATCGGCAAAGAGATTAAAAAAGGAATTGACGGCATTGTCATCGGGCACGGAACCGATACGCTCCATCATACCGGAGCAGCCCTCACGTTTATGTGCCAGAACCTTCCGGTGCCGGTAGTATTGGTGGGCTCACAGCGTTCTTCCGACCGTCCCAGTTCTGATGCCGCCCTCAACCTGATGCATGCCATGAAAGCCGCCGGACAATCGGATATTGCCGAGGTGATGGTGTGTATGTTCGGCCCTACTTCGGATAAATACGGTTTATTGCATAAAGGAACACGCGTGCGCAAGATGCACTCATCCTATCGTTCCACATTCCGTACTATCGGCGATACACCGCTTGCACGTATCACCCGCGATGAGATCATACCGATAAAAGAACATTACAACAAACGCCGCAGTGACCGGAATGTTAAGATATTACCCTATTTCAGCAACGATGTGACCATGTTGTATTATTACCCCGGTATGAAGCCCGATGTGCTGGATGCTATGGTGGATGCCGGATACAAGGGAGTTATTTTCGTGGGAACCGGTTTGGGGCATGTGAACAAAGAATTGTATCCCGCCATCGAAAGGGCTCATGCCAAAGGGGTTCACATGTTCATGACCCTGCAGACCATCTGGGGTTATGTGCACATGTTTGTTTACGACACCGGCCGCGACATGATGGCCAGGGGCATAATCCCTGCCGGAAATATGCTGCCTGAAGTGGCCTGGGTAAAGCTAAACTGGGTACTCGGCCAGACCAATGACCCTGAAAAAGTAAAAGAGATGATGCTGACCCCGGTCAATGACGAGATCACCCTTCGTGAACCTTACAACGGCTATCTCGTTTACCAGGGTGGCGTCCCTGAAGTGGAGGATTTTATCAGAAAGGTGTATAAATAATTGACTTTGTAAAATATTTTCATGGTCAAGTGTGGATTACTTCGGCAAACGGAAAACGTTGCATTACCGCGTCAGAAATGTTTACAAAAACATCCTGGTATCACCAGTAAACGGTTACATTAAAGCCGTGAAAGGCTGTTTGCCAGGCAATCTGCGAGCCCAAAGTACCGGCTCCCGCGATCATTACATTTTTAATTTCCATAATATATTTTTTACTGTCAGTTTTTTACTTTTCTCAGGTGTTCATGCAAGAAACAAACAGACTATTATTAAATCCCCGCACTCTGTGTCTTGATCTTACGGTCTATTTTTTTAAATAACCCTTGTAATACTTTGCCCGGGCCGACTTCGGTAATGTTGTTGGCCCCGTCGGCAATCATGTTCTGCATGATGCGTGTCCATCTTACCGGTGAGGTGAGCTGGGCTATCAGGTTGGTCTTAATAATCTCGAAATCGGTAACTGACTGTCCTGTAACATTTTGATAAATAGGGCAAACTCCCTTATTGAATTTTGTTTTGTTGATGGCTCCGGCCAGTTCCACCCTTGCCGGTTCCATCAGGGGTGAATGAAATGCACCGCCTACTTTCAGTATCAGTACTCTTTTGGCGCCGGCTTCCTCAAGTTTTTCAACGGCTTTTTCAACACCTATTACGCTTCCGGAGATAACCAGTTGGCCGGGGCTGTTGTAATTGGCCGGCACAACTATTTCCCTGATCCCGGCACATACTTTTTCAACCAATTCATCATCCAGCCCTATAATGGCCGCCATTGTCGAGGGTTCCATATCGCAGGCTTTTTGCATGGCCTGTGCACGTTTAAACACCAGTTTCAGCCCATCTTCAAACGACAGGGTTTTGTTGGCTACCAGTGCGGAAAACTCACCCAATGAATGGCCTGCAACCATATCGGGGTTAAAATCTTTATCCATGACCCTGGCCAGGATAACCGAATGTAAAAAAATGGCAGGCTGGGCAACATTGGTTTGTTTCAGGTCTTCTTCCGTACCGTTAAACATCACATCCGTGATTTTAAATTTCAGGATGTTGTTGGCCTTGTGGAACAAATCACGGGCTTTTGAGGAAAAATCGTATAAATCTTTTCCCATTCCAACAAACTGTGCTCCCTGTCCGGGAAAAACATAAGCATTCATATATCAGGCTTTTTTGGCTAATGAACATGCTTAACGGCGATTGCCGAAAAAGCGAAGCAAAAATAAGAACAAATTGATAAAGTCAAGGTATAAAGTTAAAGATCCCATAATGGTCAACTTGCGTGTACTTTCATTTTCGCCGGTTATTCGGGCCCCTATCCTTTTTAGTTTTTGTACATCATAAGCTGTAAGGCCGGTAAACACAAGCACACCGATAAAGCTGATGATATAATCCATCGTGCTGCTTTTCATAAACATGTTCACCAACATAGCAATAATGAGGCCGATAAGCCCCATAAACAGAATACTTCCCAATTTGGTAAGATCGGTTTTTGTGGTGTATCCCACCACGGCCATAACACCGAACATGGCGGCTGTAATGACAAATGTTTTGGCTATGGAAGCCCCTGTATAAGTCAGGAAGATAAAACTGAGACTGGCGCCCATCAATACCGAAAAGAGCACGAATATCAACAACAATGAAGATGCGGAGAGCTTTTGATAACCAAACGACATCCAGATTACCAGGCCCAACGGTGCCAGCATAACGATCCATCCGGTAAGCGACATACCGGTTTCTTTGTTATAAAGCAGGTTGATAAGTTCGGGCGTGGTAGCAAACAACCAGGCGGTGACTGCTGTGATGCCCAACGCAATAAACATCCACATAAAGACCCCGGAAAGGTAGGCCCGGGCAACAGTTGTTGTTTGCTGCCGCCCCTGCACATAGTTAACGGTTTTATTTGTGTTTTCCATTTTTATCTGTTATTTTTTCAATTTTATATTAAGATAATTTTGAAGAGATCAGGCTGATAAATTCAGCCCTTGTTTCCGAACGCTCAAATGCCCCGGTAAAGTCAGACGTGGTGGTTACCGAATTTTGTTTTTGAATGCCGCGCATGGCCATACACAGGTGCCTGGCCTCAATAACCACGGCAACACCCAGCGGGTTCAGTGTTTTTTGAATCGTTTCCTTTATTTGGGTGGTCAGTCGTTCCTGCACCTGTAACCTTCGTGAATAGGCCTCAACCACACGGGCAATTTTGCTTAACCCGGTGATGTATCCGTTGGGGATGTATCCCACATGTGCTTTCCCGATAAACGGGATCATGTGGTGTTCGCACATCGAAAAGATTTCAATATCTTTCACAATCACCATTTCACGGTAGTCTTCTTTAAATTTGGCAGAAAGCAAAATCTGCTCCGGATCAAGATCATAACCCTGGGTCAGGAACTGTATTGATTTGCCTACCCTGAAAGGTGTCTGCAACAAACCTTCCCGTTCCGGGTCCTCGCCGATCAATTTTAAAATTTCCCGGTAATGATATTCCAGTTGCTTCAGATTTTCAGGAGCATATTTTTCAATCTTTTCGTATCCTAACAATTCTTTTGGCTTATCCATTATGCTTTGAATATAAAATTCCTTTTCTCAAAGAAAGTGCCAGAATTTATTTGACACCCCATGTCAGTTCATTCAATTAATTTCCATAAAACTCAACATGGTTGTTTTCCGATTCAACAACCTTAACACAATGCAGTTCAGTATCTAACTCATGAATAAATGGTTCAAGTTCATGCCAGATACCCACTGCCAGATTTTCAGTTGAAGCCAGTTTGCCCTGCATAAATTCTACTTCCAGGTTGATGTTTTTATGATCCAGTTTATCAATTACATGCATTCTTATCATTTTACTGAGCCGCTTAAGGTTAACCAGAAAACCGGTTTGTTTATTGATAATCCCTTTAACGGTAATATACAGTTCATAATTGTGTCCGTGCCAGTTCGGGTTTGAACATTTTCCAAAAACTTCAAGATTTTTTGCATCCGTAAAATCTTCCCTGAAAAGCCGGTGGGCTGCATTAAACCGTTCCCTGCGGGTGATATAGATCATAGATTAAAAATTGGGGTGCAAAAATACTGATAAATTTCAGAGAGAAAACAGAAAGAATGTTAATAGTTATTGTGCCGCCGGCGTGCCTTTGGCGGATGATTGATTAATGGTTATCGGATAAATACAAAGGTCAATTGATTAAGGGATGCTGATGAAAATTTATGGGGATTTTTAATGTCGAAATAATCCATGCAATAAAAGTACCAGACCACTTCCGTTGGTACGTGATCCAAAATAGCAAACAAATCCCAAATCTCAATTTTAACATCACAAACAGGCCGGAAAGAAAAAATTTTTATACCGGGAAAAAACCTGTACGGTATGAAAAAAGACTATTGGTAACATACAATAACGGTTCAGGTTTATAACCTTTTTCTTTTTCCCTATTCACTGATTTAATGACTTTTTCAAAATATTGGATGGTATAATCCTACACTTTCGCATAGGTATAAACTTATTATCTGCCTTTCTTGTTTCGTGTAAGAAACCTGTTTACTTTTGATGCAGTTTTTAACAACTGAAACCTGCCTTTTGATGACCCGAAATGAAATACGGTTTAATAATTATTTGGAACGGTTGCTATTTAATGAAAATAGCGCAAACCCCCGAACCCGTGAAGAGAGAGAGAGAGAGAGAGAGAAGTGCTTTATTCACCTTTGTAAACCTTTCTTACTGTTCCGGTCAGAAAGGCCGCCGCCCGCCTTAACTTTATATTTTGTCACCGGTTATTGAATTCAAATACCGGAACTTAACCCTTAATTGAAAAATATAAACGTTAAAAATAAATGAAATAAAAAAAATGCGATGGAAAAACCAACAACCGAAAATGATCAAATGCTTACCCGCAGCCAAAAAGTGATTGCGTTAATTCAGAAGTTTGACACCAAACTCAAAGGCAACCTGAAGGCGGGGGAAATGATAACGGCTGATTCGGCTGTCTGGAACATGGAAGCGTCATTAAACTACAATTACGCCATTCCCGATTCTTCCGCTGCCAGCTTCCTGGTTAAAAGATCCTTTTATACCATCGGTGTGGATGCAAACCACATGGTATCAATGGATGATGTAACAACCGTTTACGGGCAGATGGACGACACACTGAATATTCAGTATAACCAGATCACAAACCCTGTAAAACACGTTGCTTTTTCAGATGTAACGATGGACTCCGTTGTGGGGGCCACCGGGTACCTTTCAGTGGCAACCGGCTTTGGGCTTGACCTGCCGCGTAATTACGTGCCTTTTGCCGAAGACGACGACTGGATTTGGGGAACCCTGGGTGAAGAAGATGGCGAACCGCCTGCAGGAAAATGTGATGGGACCGAATATGGAGTTTCAGACGGTTCTGACGAACTGCAGTGGCGGCTGAACAATCCTATGCCCGTGCCGGTAGAACAGATATATGGTTATACAGATATTGTAACAGAATATGCTACGGGAATGGAATATACCGATTCCAACGGCAATCCGAGATTGTATATTGATTATACGGGTACAATAAATGCCTGCATCGAAAATAATGATCTAACTTATTACCTTGGTCAGAGTGATGATATTATTTACACATATCAGGATCAGGGAGGGGAAAGGCCTACAGGTAAAGATTTTATTAAAGTTGAAATTACTGATGAAGTAATAGTTGATTATGAAAATTCAACTTATCTGCATTTTTACAAAATTAGATATGGTATTCCGTACTATGTTCCACCACCAGATTGATTTTTTAAAGTTCCCTGCATAACAGTTATGCAGGGAACTTTACTTGTTATTTTATAAACTATACCTGTTATTTTTAATAAACCTTACCTAAAATGAAAACCATTTTCAAATCAATATTTTTATTGAGTATTCTTTTTTTGACGATTAATCTTTTTGGCCAAACTACCACATTCGAATATTTATTTGCTACCCTAAAAGACGAAGTTGCTCTTGATATCATTGAAGATACGGCCAATGGATCATATATCATTTGCGGTGCCCAAAAGAATCCGGGATCTTATAACGATAACGGGTTTATTCTTAGGATTAGCGATGAAGGCGCATTTATTGACAGTGCGACAATAATTGATAATAAGCAAAGATTGGTTTTTAGTAAAGTATTGCCCGGTTACTCCGACTCTCTTGTTTTTGCCGGTTTCAGGACAGATACAATATTTGGCGAATTTTTAAACACCTCTTTGGTATTCTATGTTACCGATATGGATTTAAATCCCATTGATACCGTCATACATCATTTAATTTCAAATTATTCCTATCTCAACGGTTATGTAAAAACGATTTCTGAAAACCGGATGGCTGTGATTGGGTCCATGCTCGACACAGCATACTATTTTTCTCCCCGTATGTTCATCCATGAATTTTCACATTCACTCGACAGTTTAACTACGGTATATTGGCTTGATTCCATTGCTAACGGACAGGACTTAAAAGTGCTGCCCAATGGCAATTATTGGTGCCTGTTGCACGGTTTTAACGGATATACTCCCAAATATTATTTTTTTGATAGTGCTTTTAATGTCCTTTCAGAAAAGATGGTGCCTCATGATCTGAGTGACCCCTTCGGGGTAAAATGGGACAGCGATTCCACCTTTTACATTACCGGCGAATGGAATGGCGGAGCGGATGATGATGTGGCTTTTATGCACCAGTTGTACTATGACCCTGACAACCCTGATAAAAACCTGTTTAACTGGTGGGGGACCCTCGACACAATAGATCTCCCGGCTTATTATGGAGGGCTTGACTTCAACAACAAGGATTCCATATTTATGGGAGGCACTACAAATTGGGTAGCTCTATTTGCCAATGTGCCGAGTTGGTTTTATATTTATCAAACCGACAGTATGCTAAATATAAGGTGGGAACGGTTTTACGGGGGCGATGCTTATTATGCCATGGATAGATTGATAGCTACCTCAGATGGCGGTTGTATTGCAGTCGGATATAAGTATGATTATCTTCATACAAATGCTTATCAAAGGGATATCTATGTTATTAAACTGAACAGTGAAGGCCTGCTTGTAGGCAATGAAGAAAAACCGGCAATAAAAATGCACGAAGCCCTGGTTTTTCCCAATCCCGGAACCAACGAAATCAGGGTGAGGGTGGCAGCCCAATACTCCGAATCTTTGTTCCGTCTTTTCGACATGAACGGGAAAGAATTGTTGCAGCAAAAAATAAATGGCAGGTACAGTAAGGTTAGCACTGCTTTTCTTAAACCGGGAACCTACATTTACCGGATAACATCCGATGACGGACTGCACGAAAGCGGGAAGTGGGTGAAGCAATAAAGTACAAATCAGGGTTATTGGTGAGGACACCAACAAAGAAAGACAGCAATTAGTCAGGAATTGAATAAAAAATATCGAATAAAAAATAAAAAATGATAAAGTGGGTCATATCAGTTACTTTACCGACAGCCATCTGGATAAAGTCATGGCATGTTGAACTAAACAAATCCATAATATAAGATTTCTAACAATTAGATCAAATACTTAACATTGACTGAAGACCCGTTTTTGCTTTGCAATATCCGGGCAGGCTGCTGCTTTCGACTCTATTCATCTGAAAATTCCCTGAGCAATTTACGGTAAGTGGAAAAAACCTGTGCCCTTGATACAAAACCGAGATATTTTCCGTCTTTGATCACCGGCAGGTTGTAATGGTCCGTTTCCTGAAATTTGGCAGCAACCGATTCCATTGACTCATCCGGATCAACAAAAGTATCGGGCATAAACATCAGGTCCCTGACCATGGTAGCATCCCAAAGTTCGGTATTGAAAATGATGTTGCGGATATCATTGATGAAAATCACACCGTAAAAGTTGTTGTCCTTGTCCACAACCGGAAATACATTTCTTTGCGATTTGGCAACTTCTTTGGTAAATTCACGCATGGTGGCGCTGAGGTCCACCTTCCTGAAATTAGTTTCTATCAGCCGGTCCACCTTCATCATTTGCAGGACATTACGGTCTTTGTCGTGGGTCATCAGCTCACCGCGCTCGGCAAGGCGTTTGGTATAAATACCATGTTGCTCAAACAGCATGACTGTCAGATACGAGATAACCGCAGTAAAGATCAGCGGGGTAAACAGTTCATAGCCACCGGTGCTTTCGGCAATCAGGAAAACACCGGTTAGCGGGGCCTGCATCACCCCGGCCATCACCCCGGCCATGCCAACGAGGGCCATATTTTTTTCGGGGACATCGGCAAAAGGCCACAACTGGTTTATCAGTTTACTAAAAAACACTCCCCCGATACTTCCCACAAAAAGGGAAGGGGCAAATATTCCCCCAACGCCACCACTTCCACCGGTGAGGGCCATGGCAACGACTTTAAACACCATAATCAATCCCAGAAAAAGAATGAGGTACCAAATACTGTCAAACCCGTTAAACAAGGTCTCATTGACAAGCCCTGTCACTTTCTGGTCAACCAGGTCATACATAAACTGGTATCCTTCACCGTAAAGGGCAGGAAACACATAAATCATAATGCCGAGGGGTATTGCACCGATAAGCCATTTTTGCCACCTGTGTTTTAACTTTCCCATCCCCGATTCGATGGAGAGTGTTGCCCGTGTAAAATACAAAGAGATCAAACCGGTAAAAACACCGAGTAAAATATACCAGGGCAGGTGTTTTAAATAAAAAGGGTCAATCAGTTCAAACGAAAACATGACCCGGGGGCCCATAAAAAAAAAGGCAATGGTGGCTGCCGTGGCAGACGAGATCAACAAAGGGATTAAAGTGATCATGGTCAGGTCGAGCATCAGCACTTCGAGGGAAAAAACGACGGCTGCGATGGGGGCTTTGAAAATACCCGCCAATGCTCCGGTGGCACCGGCACCAATCAGGATGTTAATGGTTTTATGATCCAGGTGAAACCGCCGCCCGAGGTATGAGCCCAACGCACTTCCGGTGAGCACTATGGGGGCCTCAAGCCCCATTGATCCGCCAAAGCCAATGGTAAACGTACTGCCAATCATGGAGGAATACATGTTATGGGCATCTATCTTGCCATTCCTTCTTGAAATGGCATAAAGAATACGTGCCACACCATGGCTGATGTTGTCTTTAACAATATACAGGCTGAATAAAACCGTCAACCCGATGCCGATCAGGGGGAATATAAGATACAGGTAATTGCCTTCGGTAAAATCAAAACCGTGCATGATGAAATCGGTAGCATGATGAACCGTATTTTTTAACAACACAGCAGCAAGGCCGCTGAGGATACCGATAATGAGGCTTAATGCCAGGACAAGCCTTCTTTGTTTGGAAGATTTAATGGTTATCCTTCGATGGAGCAAATCCTGAAAGCCAGGCATTTCAATTATTTAATTGTTGATTGTATTCCTTTTTTCACCACCGCAACATTTGAAGATCAGGTTTTTTTTTTGAACTCCTTGTGATTCGCCGTTTGGGTTAAAAAATGTTCGGCAAAAGTAGGATAAAACGGATAGATATGAAAAGTATTACTTAGGCCTCCCTGCGTTCACGGAACTTGTGAAAAGGTTACTTTCCGCCCCCCCTGGTGTCCCTGCCAACCGGAAAAACAAAGCAGACAAGTAGCTTCTTCAAATACAAATCCGTTGGTGGGGATATCAACGGAGGGGGATGGTTCTTTCCAGTCTGCTAAGTACAAAAGCCCACACAGCGGGCCGGGATCATTCTTCCGAAAAATCTTTCAGCAGGTCGCGGTAGTGGGAAAAAACATTGGCGCGGGAAACAAATCCCACATATTTGTCGCCATCCAGCACCACCAGGTTATATTTTCCCGAGTGCTGGAACTTTTGGGCTACCGTTTCCATGTCATCGTCAATATTTACTACGTTTGTAGGTTTCATCATCAGGCTTTTTACCATTGTTGTTTGGTAGAGTTCGGGCTGGAACATCGTATGACGAATCTGATCGAGAATGATAAAACCGTAAAAAGTGTTTTCATCATCAACAACAGGGAAAATGTTCCGGTGAGAATCGGCAATAATCTTGACCAGGTCGCCCAGGGTAGCATCAATATGCACTTTTGCAAAATCTGTTTCAATCTGGTCCCTGATATCCATCAGCGATAGCAGCGATTTGTCTTTATTGTGGGTGAGCATATCACCTCGCTTGTTTAACTGAATGGTATAAATTGACCGTGGCGACATTAAACGGGTTAAAGAGTATGAGGTGGTGGCAACAAGCATGATGGGGAGAAATAATTCGTAGCCCCCTGTAACTTCTGCAATGAGGAAAATGGCAGTGAGCGGGGCATGGATCACCCCGGCAAGCATCCCGGCCATGCCGACCATGGCAAAGTTGCTCACAGGCAGGTCAGTCATTCCATAATGGTTGATTACCGTAACAAAAAACAGCCCCGACATCGTACCGATGAACAGGGTAGGAGCAAACACTCCGCCAATCCCTCCACCCCTGAATGTAAAAGAGGTTGCCACAACTTTAAACAAAATGATGGCGAGTAACAACAACAGTGTGATACCCATTTTGCCATTGTAAAAGTAAAAAAGGCTGTTGTCGAATATAAAACTTAAATCCCCCTCCATAGCTTTGTTAAGGGCGCCGTAACCTTCACCATATAACGAAGGAAGCATGAAAATGATCAACCCCAGCGTAGAAACCCCAAGCAAGAATTTAGGGAACCATCCATGAAGGCGGTCAAACAATTTACCGGACCATACGTAGAATTTGATGAAATAAGCAGAGATAAAAGCCGTAAAAACCCCCAGCCCGATATAATAAGGTGTTTCGTAAAGTTTGAAAATGCTGATTCCTTTCATGGGGTAAAGAACATCCAAACCCTGGAAGAAATAAGTGGTCAAAACGGCAACGATAGAAGCGATTAACAAAGGTACAAGAGCCGTCATAGTCATATCAAACAGAATCACTTCAAGGGCAAAAACAATGGCGGCAATGGGTGCTTTAAAAATGGCTGACATGGCAGCGGCGCTGGCCATTCCCAACAAGGCTACCGTTTGCTTGTAATTTAAGCCCAACACCCTGCCGATGTTTGAACCGATGGCAGCTCCCGTAATTACCGTGGGTCCTTCGAGGCCGACCGAACCGCCAAAAGCAACTGTCAGCGTACTGGTGATTATAGAAGAATAAGTATTGTGCGGTTTAATCAGGCCGTGTTGCCTTGAAATAGCGTATAAAACACTGGGAACACCGTCGCGGACAGGCTGACGCAACAAAAATTTAATAAAAACAACGGTCAGCAAAACACCTACTGTCGGATAGACAACATACAGATAGTTGGAATAATCAATCACGAAACCCGAAGTCAGCAAATGTTCTATCCATACAACCAGCCCCCTGATGATGACCGCAACAATTCCCGCAAGGAAACCCACAATCACACTCAAAATGATCATCAGTTGCCTGGAAGGCATTTTACGCAACCAATGTAATAACCGAAATATTATTTTTTTGCTCCTTTTCATCGCGGCGCAAATTTAACAATTAAAGAAAGCTTATAAAGTTTTGTCCCAAAAATCCTGTTTTCACCCAAAATTTATTTATAAAAAGGATATTCGCCTGCAATATTTATCATCAAGCCATTGATATTCAGTGTCCCGTTATGAAGACAAGCACTTCAGGTTTTTTGTTAAAAGCAAAGGGAACGGGTAACCGGATTTTTTTACCGTCTCCAGGTATTTTTATTGTTGAATGTAACTTCGTCCATTACCGATTGAACTGCATATTCCATTTTTGTCAGTTCAAGGGCCACCAGGTTTCCATAGCCCGGCATATTGATGAAATAAATGCCATTGTCAATATCAATTACACGCGGGCCTTTGGCTTTAATGGCCATATCAATATATTCCAGGTTAACGGGGACGTGGCCGTGAATAATGGTTTTGTTGTTTATTTTTTTCAGGTCAGTGGTAAATTCCCTGATCCAGATCATGGAAAACCTGTCCTCAAAAGGGTCTTCCAGGTCAAAGTTAAAACCGGCGTGCACAATGATGAAATCACTGACTTCAACATAATATTCCAGCTTTTTCATCCAATCAATATACACCATGGGGATATCCCTGGGCCGGTCAACCCCAAAACTCTCAAGGGTCTGGACTCCCCCATACATCTCCCACTCTTTTTGTGTTTTGGTTTTGGGCCTTATTCCGAGAAAGCTTTTCGCATCCTGGTCGTCTTCCCAGGCTGTTATGCAATAATCTTCGTGATTGCCCATCAGGGTAATAATATCATATCCCTGTTTTTCCATGTTCATGATGTAATCAATCACCCCTTTGCTGTCGGGGCCACGGTCAATATAGTCGCCAACGAAGATCAGCTTGTCTTTTTTGTCCGGTTCAATCTGATTTTCAATCAGGATTTTCAGGGTTAATACACAGCCATGAGTATCGGGGATGACCCAAATTTTATCCATTATTTTTGTTTTGTCTGGTTTGCCACTTGTTCCATCAATTTTTTAATCTCTTCCGGGTCACCGATAAAATAATCTTTTTGCAGGTTCATGTCATCGTCAAATTCAAACACGTAAGGGATACCGGTAGGGATATTGAATTTTACAATTTCTTCTTTGCTCATATTTTTCAGGTACATCACCAGGGCCCTTAAACTGTTGCCGTGGGCAGAGATCAAAACTTCATTTTGTTCTTTCAGTGTGGGTTCTATTTCGTTTTCCCAATAGGGCACAAACCTTTCGATAACTTCTTTCAGCGATTCGGTCAACGGGATTTCTTCGGGTGTTAGTTCAGCATAGCGGGGGTCAAATTTTGGGTTCCGCTCATCGTCCGGGGCCAGCGGTTGGGGCGGTGTGTCAAAACTCCGGCGCCAGAGCTGTACCTTGTCGGCACCATATTTTTCGGCTGTTTCCGTCTTATTAAGCCCCTGCAACATGCCATAATGTTTTTCATTCAGTCGCCAGCTTTTTTTAACCGGCAACCACATCATATCCATTTCTTCCAGTGCAAGCCATAATGTTTTAATGGCCCTGTTTAGATATGAAGTATAGGTCATCTTAAAATGAAAACCTTTTTCTTTTAGTGTTTTTCCGGAACGGATGGCTTCTTCAACACCCTTGTCCGAAAGGGGGACGTCAGTCCATCCGGTAAAACGGTTTTCTTTGTTCCACTGGCTTTCCCCATGTCTTAACAATACAAGTCGTTTCATGATTCAAAAGATTTTGAGCAAAAATAAAAAAAGTAATCTTGTAACGGGAGACTATATTATTTTTGTTCTCATGAAATTCGTCAGGCCGGGGTTAGGAAAATTGTTGTTCCCTCAATTGATCTGGGAAATTAAAACCACTGAAAAAGTGATGTTCCTGACATTTGACGATGGCCCCCATCCGGAGATTACGACCCGGGTGCTTCAGATACTGGATGAGTACCATGCAAAAGCTACTTTTTTTTGCGTGGGCGAAAATGTCGTGAAATATCCCGACACTTACCAGGCAATTCTTAAAAAAGGCCACAAAACCGGAAATCACGGTTATAACCATCTTAACGGCTGGCGGACAACTAACCACAACTATCTGGATAACGTGGACCAGTGTGCCGGGCTGGTGGATTCGCATTTGTTCAGGCCGCCTTACGGACGGATCACTTATTTGCAGATTGGTTATCTGAAGATCAATTACCGAATTGTAATGTGGTCGGTGCTGACCTATGATTTTCATCCGAAAACCACCCCCGGACAATGTTACGAATATGCCGTGAAATATAGCAAGCCCGGGTCTATTATCGTTTTTCACGATAGTGAAAAAGCAGCCGGCAATATGTTATATGCCCTGCCCCGTTTTCTTGAATATTTTTCAAACCTGGGTTTTGGTTTCAAAACGCTTGATGTGTGATGCAAGACCGTATTATTTTGCATCTTTGTAGTTTAAATGCTTTGGCGGAACAGACAAGGATGAAAATGAATTTGGTTAGGGTTGTGGAGATGAAAAATTTCCTGTTTGATCAACACCGGTTTAAATTTAATTGATGGGTATGCGGGGATTAGTGAAAATAATCTTCTTTGTTTTTGTTGTTTTTATCATTTACGAATGTGCCCATGAGGTAATGCCAAGTGGCGGGCCGAAAGACATCTCTCCTCCGGTTGTTCTTGAAACGGAACCTGAAAACGGAAGTGCACATTTTAATTCGGATAAATTTACCCTCACTTTTGATGAGTTTATCCAGTTGGACAACATTAACCAGAAAGTCCTTATTTCGCCACCCATGAAAACACTGCCCGAATTTAAACTAAGAGGCAAGTCTTTAATGATTAAGTTTAAGGATGGGTTGAAACCCAATACCACTTATTCGGTTAACTTTTCAGATGCCATTACCGACCTTACCGAGAAGAATCCTTTACTCAACTATACTTACATCTTTTCAACCGGCGACAGAGTGGATTCGATGAACATCAGCGGAACTGTCGTCAATGCGTTCGACTTAAAACCTGTGGAAGATGTATCTGTTATGCTTTACAAAGACGATAATGACACCATACCGCTTGACTCAATGCCTTTCAGGGTACAACCTTTTTATTTGGGTAAGACGGATGCCAACGGCCATTTTATGTTGAACGGGCTGGCTGACGAACCTTATTTGATCTTTGCCCTGAAAGACCTGAATTCCAATTATATTTACGACCAGCCGGGAGAAGAAATTGCTTTTCTTGATTCGTTGATCATGCCGCAATATCAGGAACCCATGAAAGCTGACACAATGATATCGGACAGTTCGGTTTTTGTTCCCGATTCCGGTTTTCTGAAAAACCCCCAATCGCTGGCTGACTCACTTTATCAGGATTCGCTAAAACAATATGAGTCGCAAGTGACCTATTACGATTTATTTTTATTTAACGAAACCGACAGCACACAAAAATTGCTTAATGCCAAATTGTTAAGAAGAAATACCCTTCGGTTTGCGTTTTCCCGTCCAATAGAAGGCGTTACCATAGAAGCGCTTAATTTTTCGGAAGATACCCTCTGGCATGTTGCCGAAATTTCTGCCGGAAAGGATACCGTTACCTGGTTTGTTAAAAACCTTCCGGTGGACACCCTTGATCTGTTGGTGATGCATGGTGCTGACACGCTTGACCTTCTTTCTCAGAGCCTGATTCCACGGCAGGCCATACTTAGAGGTGCACGTAACAAAAGAAAAAAAAATGAAGAAGTCAGAAAAGAATATCTGGGATTTAAAAATAACATCAAAAACAATAATCTGCGGCTGGATAAAAATCCGGAACTTGTATTTGACCAGCCGGTTGTAAAAGTGATCAGTGATTCCATATTGTTGGTTTCAGGAAAGGATTCTACCTATAGCCCTAAATTCTATTTTGCCGATTCGCTCCACCGCAAAATCGTTTTTCCGCTGAAACTTAAAGAGGATACGCATTATGCAATTGTCCTTCCCGACTCCTCGGTGATTGACTGGAACGGGCTGTTCAATAAAAAGAAAACCATTAGTTTCGGGACCAAATCATTGCGTGATTATGGTGTATTCGTTCTGGATTTGACACCTGTCTATCCGATGAGCTATATTTTGCAGTTGATGACCGAAAAAGAGAAAGTTTTAAGGGAAGTTTATTTTTCATCCGATACAACCGTTACTTTTCAATATCTAACGCCGGGTGAATATGTCCTGAAATTGATCTTCGATACAAATGGCAACCGGAAATGGGACAGCGGGAATTATATTTATAAAATAGAACCCGAAAGCGTAACGTTTTTTCCGAAAAAAGTAACAATAAGGGCTAACTGGGAGGTTCAGGAAAAATGGAATATAGAATAAACGCCCCTAATCATTGCAACGGTTAATGCAATCAATGATTTCGGTTAACACAAGGTTTTTCAAATTATAAAAAATCTTTTTCCCTTCCCTGTGCGACTGAAGGATGCCTTTGTTTTTCAAAATATTCAAATGATGTGAAGCCGTTGCCTGTTCAATATTTAATCCCTCATAAATCTGGGTGACACTCATCCTGATGTTGGCTGCAAGTAGTTCAATAATAGCAATCCGCATGGGATGTGATATTGCCCTGAGTTTACTGGCAGCCAACTCCAATTTCTCAGGACTGATAACAATATGTTCCATATCTTTCTCCTTTTGCCGCAAAAGTAAAAATAACCAAGTATGGAAAACAACAATATATCTACATATATTGTTGTTTATAACTATTTTATACTTGTTCTAAATAAGTTTAATTTTTAAAAACGGGGGTAAATGAAAAGGTATTGCCATCAAAAAGACCTTTGTCGCTCAATTTAAGTTCAGGGATAACCAACAGGGCCATAAACGAAAGTGTCATGAACGGGGCCCGCAATTTTGAACCCATCCGGTGGGCTTCTTTATCCAGCAAATGGTATTGCCGGGCAATTTGGTAACCATCACGATCCGACATTAAACCGGCCACAGGCAGCGGCAACCCTTTTACGTCACCGGAGTTGGCAACCGAAATCCCACCTTTTTGTGAAACCACTTTGTTGATGGCTTTAACAATGTGTTCATCATCTGTACCAACAGCCACAACATTATGGCTGTCGTGTGCCACACTGGAAGCAATGGCACCGGTTTTGAACCCGAAATTATGAATAAACCCTACCGCCGGTTCAGCCTTGTGGTATCGGTTGAGCACAACAATCTTCAGGATATCATTTTCCGTGTCGCTCACTACGTTGCCGTTAACTATTTTTGGGATGGCATAATCAATGCCGGTGATCAGTTCGCCGTCATAAGCCACCATCACTTTTAGCTTCTTACCTTGAGGGACGACATGGATTTGATCAATGGTTATGGGTTTTGCATGAAAAACATTGGGATGGCCGGTTTTGACCGACTGGATAAGTGTTTTCCCGTTTTCAGCTACTTTAATGCCGTTAATGTAAGTTTGTAAAACCGCAAAGTTTTTCAGGTCATCAACCACAATCATATCTGCCGGGTCACCCGGTTGCAACCGGCCCACATCCAGGCCATAATGGGTTATGGGGTTGAGGATCACATTCTTTAAAACAGTTATGGGGTCAAACCCCTTGTTAATGGCCCTGACCACCATTTGATTGATGTGTCCTTCCACCAGATCGTCCGGGTGCTTGTCGTCAGAACAGAATAAAAGTTTGTCGGCATGGCCTTTCATCAGGCTGATGAGGGCTTCAAAATTCTTGGCAGCGCTGCCTTCCCTGATCTGTATCTTCATCCCGTATTTTAATTTGTCAAGTGCTTCTTCCATAGTGTAACATTCGTGGTCGGTCGTAATTCCCGTTTCGGCATATTTCCTGGCCTCTTCGCCTTTCACACCGGGAGCATGGCCGTCTGCCGGTTTACCGTATTTTCGGGCGATGGCCAGTTTTTGCATTTCAAAATCATCATGGCGGATCACACCGGGGAAATTCATCATTTCCGACAAATATTTGATTTCATCCCGGCTGAGCAGGTTGTCCAGTTCCTGAATCCCCAGGGCACTGCCGGCTGTTTCAAAAGGTGTTGCCGGCACGCAGGCTGAAGCACCGAAATAAAATTTGAAAGGCACTTTTTTGCCGTTTTCGATCATAAATTCAACGCCGGGAATACCCAGCACATTGGCAATTTCATGCGGGTCAGAAACCGTGGCCACCGTACCGTGAACGACTGCCAGCCGGGCAAATTCCGAAGGGACAAGCATGGAACTTTCGATGTGTATATGCGAATCTATCAGGCCGGGAAGAATGTAGTGACTTTCCGTTACCGATTCGTCTTTGACTATGGATGTGATGAACCCGCCGTTAATGTGAACGGTTCCTTTAAAAACGGTTTCGGTGAGCAGGTCAACGATGTTTCCCGAAAGGAGGAATGAGTTTTTGGGTTGCATGAGATTTATTTTTTGAATTGGTCAAAAATAAATTAAAAATTATCAGATGATTTAGAAACAATGGTTTTTTGTGAAATGAATAATGTTTGTAATTTTTCCCGTAAAAAATACTAAATTTGTTTTATGTCGTGTTTCACAGGGTTTAAGTCTCGCTTGCCCACAAGGCCGGGCGGGAAGACTTAAGCCAGAGGGGGTCATTACCTTCTTTAAGTATTTATATGCAAATGGAAGGAGTGGTAAACTCTGCACCGGTGTTTAAAATATATATTCAAACTGAAAAAAAGGGAGGAAGCTTTAAATTCACCTTGCCATTGAATACTGAAACAACGGATTATGTTGACAGTATCCGTGTTTGGGATAAATGGTATTACGATGTTTTTATTAATGTACAGGATTCTGACACGGTTATTCGGGCCAATAAACTGTATTATTCAACCAAATACGGTATCATTAAGATTGAATGGCCCGATGGGCATTACATGGAACTTGAAAAAATTGACTGGCCGCAATGAAAATCATAATAACCGAGCTGTTCCAAATAAAATATCAGCTCCCCAACTGGCAATTCTTCAGGCCTCACCTGGCGCCAGTCTTCCGGCCCGGCCTTGTGTGCCGGCCCGCCTGACCGGACGGGCCGGCAGTACCGGTGCCTGGTAAATTCCCTTTTCCTCGTCCTCCTTTAGCGCAGCGCAACAGGGACGGGCTGCCCGCCGGATCCGTCAACTGACAGAATAAGGGATTTATTGCATGAATTTGTGCCAAAGGCCTGCCCGGCTGACAAGATGGTTATATTCCCTGTCGTGTGGAAGGTAGGGTTTCTTATTTCCGACCCGCTGAAAGCCCCCACCCTAATACCCGTCCGATGGCCCGTTCAGCGGGTCATGCGGACAATAACCTTTCAGTCAAATGAAGGAATATTACAGCATCGTCAACTGACGGAAAAGATAGAATTTCCGTCAGTTGGTTTAAAGGAAATGAAAGGTTGGAAAAGAAGATTTCCTGCTGACGAAACACCTTATTATAATACGACTTTTAAAAGAAATAAAGCAACGATAGATTTTCCCTTTGGGACTCAAATTGACGGATATGTAAATTTAGGAGGATGGAGGTGGCAACATCATAGTAGATATAATTTTTGGCCACGTCATTTTGTTTATTCTATTAACTCAAAATATAGTGTTTTGTTTTTCTATTTAAAGTTTTTCAAATGGTGAATATGAAAGGTTTTTATCTACTATTGCTTCTTTTTGTTCAATTAATGTTTTTAAGAGGTCAAAATAATGATTCTATTGAAGGCTGTATGGTTAAGTATAAGTACCTGAATATTATTACGAATGATACACAACCTGAACCACTGACATTATTTTTGAAAACAAATGGTAACTTCTATTTACGATATGGACAAATTAACCGACCGGAAAAAAATGAAGATATTTATCGGTCTTTTTATGATAAAAAAGGGAAACTTATTAAGCGTTGCCATGAAACATATAAAAAGTGTGATGATAGTATAATCAGCTTCTACTCTTTTTACTTGCCAATTGTCTTCTAAATTTAGCAATAAATCAAAAAATTGATGGGTGAACATGGTCTAACTTTTTTTGCTAATTTAGCATTTTCCATTAAATTCGTGGTAGAACCATTATTATATGTTTTTTAGGGCTCATTCATATGAAGATAAGGTGGATAATATAGCCTATTTTTATGGATTGTTTAGTAGATTATATTATATCATTGGGGATAATTTTTATCCTCAAATCTATAAGTGTCAGTAGCTTTATCTACTTTGTCCGTCAACCTCCCCCAACCGGCGCCGGTCTTCCAGCTCGGGCCTGTGGGTGAGCGAGACTGGTGACTTTGCTTACTATTACAACCTGACCACTTCCTGCTACTGCCTTACGTGCAAGTGGCTCCCGGGCTTTGTCCACTACAACAACTCTTATTAGACAGCGTTAAAAAAAAGCCTGAAAAACAGGCTTTTTTAATAGAAATAATACATGTTCCCGGTTATTCCTTTGTAGAAACATTGAATAATTTGAATACTTCTACAATTATAACAAAAAGTGCCAGTGAGCCCAAGATTGCCGGAATGATATAAACATTATCATATTTCCAACCCTTGAACCAGTATCCCAAAACGGGAGATCCCAGCCAGGCACCAATCCATCCGAAGACTATTTCAGAAAAGATTGAATTCCACTTCTGCCTAACATAGTAGTTAAACACAAAGTGCAAAATTACTGCTACAATCACACTGATTGCCAGTAAAATAATAAAACTAATAAAGTTCATTCCAATCATAATTTAACCCTCCATTTTTAATTAAACATTAATTTAGAATATAACATGACTCAAACACCATATAAAAAACTTATATCGGGTGTTTGATCATTATCC
Organism: uncultured Bacteroidia bacterium; assembly: GCA_913009755.1. Classification (GTDB taxonomy): domain Bacteria; phylum Bacteroidota; class Bacteroidia; order Bacteroidales; family F082; genus JAADID01. The sequence continues at coordinate 48,816 of CAJVWU010000003.1, read as the reverse complement.
GTGATTTTATAAATAAAATTGATAATCAGTGAAACATGAAAATACTGCAAACTTTATAGTATATTGATTTACACTTTTTTACATATTCAAAGGGAGATAATTGGACCTCCCTAAAACGAAAGTCATTTTAATTAAAAGACAAACTTAGGAATAGTATTTCAAAAATGCAAGTAAATATGTAAAAAATTATTGGTTTCTTATTCCGGATTCACGTATTTAACCCACATTGCAGGTAAAATTTCGTAATTTCTTGAAGTCCATGGTTTTTTATGACATGGTATTTGCATGTAATTTTTAAGAGAGCCGAAAGAACATCTGATTAAACCATAAAATGATTGAAAGATTATCGGAACAAGTGTAGCTGTCTTCAGGAATATATGCAATCTTCTTTTTTTTTACTACGACCGCACGATCTCCCCGTACCTGTAAAAAACATCAAACCCTTTATTTTTCAGGTATTTTTTAACTTTGGCAGGATCATCGTGAAAAGTTATCAGCATAAAATCGCCGCCCCAGGCGCCCAGTGATTTCACTGCTCCCTGATGGCCGGGAAAAAGCTGGTCTTTGACAGGTGAAAGATGCAGGATTTTCGACATCAGGAGTTCATGTTCAGTGAGCAGCTTTTCAAAGTCATCAAGTTTTTCCGTATTAAGTATGGCTTCCGTAATGCTGCTGATTGTGTTAATGTCGTTTTTGTCAAATGGTGTATGTTTGAATTTTAAGAGGCTTTCAGCGGTTCTTTGTTTCCGGCCTGAATACACAAAATATAAATGATCTTTAAAAGCCGGTTGAAAATCCACTTTGGTCACTTCAGATTGTTCATTCACCAGTTGATAAACCAGCGGCCTTTTTGCCGATGCACAGGCAATATCATACCCCGATCCGCCAAAGGTTAGTTTTTGCAATGTGTAAGGGTCAACATCCGCCCATTTTGCCATGTTATTGATTAAAGTGGAACTTGACCCGAATCCGTATTCGGGGTCAAATTCCAGGATGGTATCCACTTCAAACCCTTTTTCGTCGTTATTCAGGAAATAGGGATTCAGCGAAAGGATGGCCAGTAAAATATTTTTTAATTTTTCGCCCAGCTCTTTTTCCGGTGAATAGATTGTTTTCAGGCCGGGCAGGCTGAAAATGGACTGGAACCACAGGCCGTCCGGTTTCATTGCACGCCAGTGCAAGGTTTTCTCATGACTGCCCGATACCGACAAATGTTGCCCTACATTGAGCGGAACAGCCAATGCTTTAGCCCCTGACAAAACCAGGTACTCTCCGGTGATCAGGAGTTTTCCTGCAGAAAACCAGCTTTTCGTAATCAACATTGTCTCAGTTTGTTCATGTATTCGGTAACTTCTGCAAAAGATATTTTATGACCAATAAAATATTCTTCTGCTTTTTTCTTCTCTTCTTCGGTGGCATGAAAATGGTTCAGGATATTAAACAGGTGCATCTTCATGTGTCCGATTTGTATGCCTTTGGTCACCAACGACCTTACGGCTGCAAAATTATTGGCCAACCCGACGGAAGCGGCAATCATCATTAATTTTTGGGCAGAAGGGTTGCCCAGCATTTCGAGGGATTTTTTAGCCAACGGATGAAGGTTGGTCAGGCCGCCAACCGTTCCCATAGCCAATGGCACTTCCAGTAAAAATTTAAACTGCCCGTCTTTAATTTCAACGGTTGAGAGGCTTTTGTACTTGCCTGTGCGCGAAGCATAAGTGTGCCCGGCCGCTTCAATGGCCCTGAAATCATTTCCGGTTGCAATGGCCACCGCATCAATGCCGTTGAATATACCTTTGTTGTGTGTAGTTGCCCTGTACTCATCCAGTTCGGCAATTTTAACAGCCATCTGAAATTTTCTGGCGAACTGTTCACCTGTGAGTTCATTGTCAAGCCCGTTAAGTTCTTTGATGTTACATTCCACCCAGGTTTTAACGAGGCAATCGGGTGTGTAATTCGAGAGGATAGACATGATAACCATGCATTCTTTTTCTTTGCCTGTAAAGATGGGATGGATTTGAAAAAATGATTTTAACTCAACGGCAAATTCTTCAAGGCACGAGTTAATGAAATTAGCGCCCATTGAGTCCACGGTATTGAATGAGACTTTAATCTGGTAATAATCTTCCATCCGGCCGGTCATATCCACCAGTTCAAATCCCAGTATGCCACCCCCCCGTTTTTCCATATTTTCCGTAATGTGTTTAGTGGCAACGCGGAAAGTGGTTTTAAGATCATCGAAAACAGACAATAATTTTTCTTTTTTCCCGCTCCAGATAAAATGGATTTGCCCGATTTTAACCACGTCCACCACCACAGAATGAAACCCTCCGTGTTCCGACCAGAATTTGGCGCTGGAAGAGGCGGCTGCCACTACTGAACTTTCTTCAATGACCAGGGGGACAAGATGGGCTTCGCCGTTGACCACCACATTAGGGGCAACACCGTAAGGGATATAAAAATTGGAGATTGTATTTTCACTGAATTCATCAAAAATCTTCTGCACCGAATGGTCGGAATGCCAGAAGCTTTTCATCAATTCCATACTCTCCACCTGTTTGTCCATCAGTTGGGCAACAATTTTCAGTTTGTCTTCTTTCAGGAGTTTTGAGAACCCCTTAATGAGCAGATCACGTTTTCTTCTTCTCGGCATTCCGGTTGATTTTCAGAAATATCAGTGTTTTGTTTTTAAAATAAGGGCAAAAGTTACCAAATATCAGGTTTTTCTTCTTTTTCGGGTTTCATTTTTTCTTCCAGGCTTTTGCTCCATTTGTACACGTAACGGGCGATCTGTTGCAGATAATCATCCCACCGCGGGTTGTAAGCCGGGTCATTTTTATTCAACCATTTTTCCACCGGCACAAAGGTTGTGCTTTTTAGTACGATCTTGTTAATGGTATAACGGTAACGGTTTTTTTTGAACTCAATAGTAAAAAAATACCTGATCATGCCGGCAGTGTGTTTAATGCTGTCTTTGTCGTAATAATAAATTCTAAATTGATGCCGCCCTGCTATTTTACCTGTCTGTATATCGCGCAATGTGGTTACACGGGCGGGGTCTTTATAAAAATCATTCAGCCAATAAACACACCGGTTAAACAATTCTTCCTTGGTCCCTTGTACGTCAACTACATTTCTAAAGCGAATTTCCCGGGTTGCCGAATCAACGGGAATGACCAGTATCTGTTGCTGAGCACTCATGTACAGCACGGTTACTAAAAAGAATAAACTTAGAAAAACCTTCATGGTTGAAACTTTTGTTCTCAAGAGCAAAGTTAATAGAAATTACTCTTATGATAAAAATGCATCAAAATAATGAATCATTGACTTTGGTGGTTGGTAAAAAAAAACCCGTTTCATTTTTTTGAAACGGGCTCTTTATGATAATGATAAATCACTTGTTTTACATCATTCCGGGCATTCCGCCGCCACCCATTGGGGGCATTGCGGTCGGTGCCGGGTTTTCTTCTTTATGTTCTACCAGGACGCATTCGGTTGTCAGGAGCATTCCGGCAATAGATGCTGCATTTTCCAATGCAATGCGGGCCACTTTCGTCGGATCAATAACACCGGCTTTGTAAAGGTCCTCGTAAATATCGGTAGCGGCATTGAAACCAAAATCATCCTTGCCTTCTTTCACCTTGTTTACAACCACTGACCCTTCCCTTCCGGCATTTTCAACAATCTGGCGGAGAGGTTCTTCCAGTGCACGTTTCACAATGGCAATACCGGTTTCCTGGTCTTCGTTGTCGTATTTAACCTCGCCAAGGCTTTCCGAAGCACGGATGAAGGCGACACCACCACCGGGGATGATCCCTTCTTCGATAGCAGCCCGGGTAGAAGCCAGTGCATCATCACAACGGTCTTTCTTTTCTTTCATTTCCACTTCGCTGGCGGCACCAACATAAATAACGGCAACACCACCGGCCAGTTTGGCCATGCGTTCCTGCAATTTCTCCTTGTCATAATCTGAGGTAGAGGCTTCTATCTGCGCTTTGATCTGGTTTACGCGGGCAGTGATATTTTTCTTTTCACCCTTACCGCTGACAATGGTTGTGTTTTCTTTGTCAATGGATACCTTTTCGGCTTCGCCCAACATATCAAGGGTAGTATCTTCCAGTTTATATCCTTTTTCTTCGGATATAACGATGCCGCCGGTCAGGATGGCAATATCTTCAAGCATCTCTTTTCTCCTGTCGCCAAAACCGGGGGCTTTAACGGCAACCACTTTCAATGAACCACGCAAACGGTTTACAACCAGTGTGGCAAGGGCTTCGCCTTCAATGTCTTCGGCAATTATAATAAGCGCTTTGCCGCTTTGGGCAGATTTTTCCAGTACGGGAAGCAGGTCTTTCATTATCGAGATTTTTTTGTCGTGGATAAGGATTAACGGTTGTTCATAAACCGCTTCCATCTTTTCGGCATCGGTAACAAAATAAGGGGAGATATAACCCCTGTCGAACTGCATGCCTTCAACAACGTCCACGTAAGTATCAATCCCTTTGGCTTCTTCAATGGTAATTACACCTTCCTGTTTTACTTTCTGCATGGCTTCTGCAATCAGTTTGCCAATGTTGTGATCGTTATTTGACGAGACAGCAGCAACCTGTTCAATCATATCGTTATTATCGCCAACTTCCCTTGTTTGTTTCTTCAAAGATTCAACAACCTGTTTAACAGCTTTTTCAATGCCGCGTTTCAGGTCCATCGGGTTGGCACCGGCCGTAACGTTCTTGAGGCCGGTCACAAAAATTGACTGGGCGAGGATGGTTGCTGTGGTTGTACCGTCACCTGCCAGATCGTTGGTTTTTGAAGCGACTTCTTTCACCATCTGAGCCCCCATGTTTTCAATGGGGTCTGCCAGTTCTATTTCTTTGGCTACGGTAACGCCGTCCTTGGTTACCTGAGGGGCCCCATAAGATTTATCAATGATCACATTACGGCCTTTGGGCCCTAAAGTAACTTTTACAGCCTCAGTGAGTGCGTCAACACCTCTTCTAAGGCCTTCTCTTGCATCGTGGTTAAATAAAATGTCTTTTGCCATTTTTTCAAATTTTATTGAATGATTAATTTTAACTATTTACAATTTAAATAACAGCCAGGATATCCGATTCGTTCATAATCAGATAATCGTTGCCATCAATTGTGATTTCTGTTCCTGAATATTTTCCGTACAACACCTTGTCACCGACTTTAACGGTAACAGGGTTTTCTTTGTTTTCAGCGGGCACGGCCACAACGGTTCCCTGCTGCGGTTTTTCTTTAGCCGTATCGGGAATAATTATTCCTCCTGCGGTTTTATCTTCTGCGGGGGCGGGTTCAACAACAACCCTTTCGCCAAGTGGTTTGATATTTATCATTTTGAATATTTTATTTGGTTATTTTATTTGATTATTGTGGCTTTTCACATTTTGTGCCAAATGGTGGAATAAAAAAAAATGTCAGAACGTTATGACATTCTGACATTTTTTATTTCTTTTTAAAAGACTTCATCTATTTATTGCCACCCTGCTGTTGTGCCTCTTTTTTACCGGGCGGGGTTTGAAAATCAACCGGTGCCGGGGCGTTTTTTGTAAAATCTTCAATTTGCTTTTTCAATTCGGTATCCTGTTGGGAAGTATCAACTGAACCGCGGGGGATTACCATCGTTGCCGTAAGGGCCAGAACCAACAAGGCAACGGAGAGGGTCCAGGTGGCTTTTTCAAGGAAATCGGCAGTTTGCCTGACCCCCATGAACTGTGATCCTGCACCTGTAAAATTAGCTGCCAGGCCGCCTCCTTTAGGGTTTTGGACCAAAACAATAAGCCCGAGCAGCACACATACGATTAAAATTAATATGGAAACAAAAAGATACATGATCCTAATTTTTAAGTTCTTCCTCTGCTTTTCGAATGAGGGGTGCAAAGTAACTACTTTTTTCCGGAAATTTCAAACTTAATTTTTTATAAATATTGATTGCTTTTGCAAACCGTTTCTGATCGAAATATATTTTCGCAAGTGTTTCGCTCACAATATTTTCATCATCAACCACGCTTTCTTTGGCTGCTTCTGCCGGGTTGAAAAATGTTGTTTTTGGCCGTGAAATGCGGGGTTCGTTCCTGATAAATTCATCAATCAGTTCATCCGGCTGACGTAAAGCCTGATCTTCAATTTCTATTGTTTCTTCCGGAACGGGAAGTTGTTGTGGCCTTGATTTTTTTTCTTTTTCAAGATATTCGATTCGCTGTTTAATGATTTGTTTCATCCGGGTAAGCGTATCGGTCTCTTCAAACGGTTGTTGAGATTGTCCCGGTTTCTGTTCTGGTTCAGGGGGTGTAACTTCGGCTAATGGATGGACTTCTGAAAAAGGTTTTGGTTCTTCATCCGGCAAAACAACCGGCTTTGGCTTTAGGCCCAGTTTATCAATATGTTTTTTAAGTATGCGCCGGTTACCTGCCTGTACGGCAGTTAACTTCAACTGCTTGTCATACAAAACATGTTTTTCTTTAAACAAGTTTAAGGTGAGCAGAATACGTGCAGTCTGGCAATACGGGAATTCGGTAACAAGCACGTCCGTTTCAGGTAACGTACTGCTGTTTAACAGATTTGGGTCTTTGACGTATTTTAAAAAAGTTTCTTTATTCATTTTGAAACCTTGATTTACCAGTTCACCACAGCTTTGTTAAAAATATCGGTTACCAGCAATGCCGTAATTGTTTCGATCAAACTGCCACTGATGCTGTTCAGGTCGGCATCTGAAGGATATTTAAAGAATTCCGTAAACTTTTGTTCAAAGTTTTTGTCGGGTTCATATTTATTGACAAACCGCACATTAACGGTAATTGTCAACCGGTTGAGTGCAGCGGTTTGGTTACCCTGTATGGCTACCGGGGTGGTTTTATAACCTATTATTTCACCGTAAATGGCCAGATCACCGTTTTTTTCAACCATATTCAGATTGGCTTCCCTTGTAAATTTATCCCTCAGCGCATCCGTGAATACAGGGCTTAAAAGGGGGGCAACCAACGGGGCTTTATTTGGAAAATAAGCAACCGATACGGTTTTTGCCTGCGGGGGGACCGAAGCTCCCGTGAATGAATAAACGCCGCAGCCCTCGGCAAAAAAGATCAATAAAATGACCATTGCCGATAAAATACCCGTGGGTTTTAACCGATGACAAACTGTCTTACTCACTTTATGTTATATTCCTTTATTTTTCTGTATAATGTACGTTCGGAAATACCTAACTCTTTAGCAGCACTTTTTCTTTTTCCGTGATGTTTTTCCAGTGCTTTTTTGATGAGTTCATTTTCTTTTTGCTGAAGCGATAGCGATTCTTCCACCACTTCAGTGGGATGAAATTCATCCAGATCATGTTGCGGGTGGGTAATTTTAATTTCAGGGTATCCCGGTTCTTCTTCCAGGATGTTTTCCGAATAATCTTTTACAAGAAGGGCTTTTGTTTGTTCGGGTGTTGCTTCGTGTTCACCATGTTTGATGAGGGAGGCAACAACTTTTTTCAATTCCGTCATGTCCTTCTTCATATCAAACAGCACCTTGTAAAGCAGTTCGCGTTCGGAGATATGTTGTTCTTCTTTCTTTTTATACAGGACGGGAAGTCCGGGGACTTCGTTCCCCGGCAGGTATTGTTTTAGTACCGGGGCGCCAATGTCTTTATTTTTTTCAATAATGGAAATTTGTTCGGTAACATTTTTCAGTTGCCTGATGTTTCCGGGCCAGTAATAGTTTTGTAAAATATTGATTGCTTCCGGTGAAAGGCGGACGGGCGGCATACGGTATTTCTCCGCAAAATCGGCGGCAAATTTCCTGAACAGCAGATGAATATCCTCTTTCCGGTTGCGAAGTGGCGGGATGAATATGGGGACTGTATTTAAACGATAAAACAAATCCTGCCTGAAACTGCCTTTTTCAATGGCAGCAGGGACATTCACATTGCTGGCCGCTACCATGCGGACATTTGTTTTGATCACCTTCGAAGAGCCCACTTTCATGAATTCTCCCGACTCGAGCACCCTCAAAAGCCTGACCTGTGTAGAGAGAGGCAGCTCAGCCACTTCATCCAGAAAAATGGTTCCCCCGTCGGCGACTTCGAAATAACCTTTCCGTGCTTCATGGGCTCCGGTGAACGAACCTTTTTCATGTCCGAAAAGTTCCGAATCAATGGTTCCTTCCGGAATTGCCCCACAGTTAACGGCAATATAGTTGCCATGTTTCCGCGTACTCATCTGGTGGATGATTTTCGGGAAGACTTCTTTCCCCACACCGCTTTCGCCCGTGATGAGCACCGTGAGGTCGGTGGGAGCTACCTGAACAGCCACTTCAATGGCCCGGTGCAACAAAGTTGAATTCCCAATGATCCCAAATCGTTGTTTTATTGATTGATATTCCATGAACTTCGATTAAATACGATTTAAAATTAATAAATATCACGCAAGAAACCTGAAAATTAACGTAATTCTGCTTTAAACTTTTGCTCAAAAGCCTTCCGGAACCGTTTCATGGTCTTATCAATGACTTTATCAGTAAGTGTTTTTGCTTCATCCTGTAAAATGAAAGACAAGGCATACGACTTTTTTCCTCCCGGTATTTTTTCACCTTCGTAAACATCAAAAATACCAACTTTCTTCAATATTTTCCGTTCGGTTTCAAAAGCCAGTTTTTCCATTTCGGCAAAGTGCAATGATCTATTAACCAGTAAAGCCAGGTCGCGACGGACCGAAGGGTATTTGGATACCGGATGATAAACCGTTTCGTTTTCTGCATGCAACGCAATGACTTTCTCCCAGTTCAGGTCGGCCATCATCACTTCATGGCCGATGTCGAATACCTGCAACAGTTTCTTACTTAAACCGGTAACTGTCGCAATTGTTGTGCCCCCTTTCAGAAATTCAAGGCCATAGCTGTAATTATTTGAGCTGATTTCACGAACATCCAATCCGGAACGGTTTATCCCCATTTTGCTGAAAATCCCTTCAACAATTCCTTTCAGATAATAAAAATCAACTTTCCGGGTGTCATTATTCCAGTTTTCCGGCCATAGGTTACCGGTGGTAAAAAGGGACAAATGTTTTTCTTCGTGGTATTTTTCCAGCCCGCCAATTTTGGCTTTTGATATTTCCCGGTTATATATTTTCCCGAATTCGTAAAGTTTCTGATCGGCTATTTTATGGTTGATGTTGTAACTTACCACTTCAAGCCCGCCAAATAACAATGACTGCCGCATAACATCAAGGTCTTTGCTTAAAGGATTGAGCAGTGTTACACTTTTGTCCTCATTAAAATCCGGATTGTTGATGTAATATTCCGACTGCGTAAGTGAGTTGTTTATTATCTCTACAAATCCCTGTGCCGTCAACTGATCGGAAACCAGATTCTGCACTTTTTCGGGGTCAGGCTTTTTGCGGTAGCTTACCGAAGCATCAATTTTATCTTCAAATTCCACATTGTTATAACCATAAACCCTGAGGATTTCTTCAATGACATCAGCTTCCCGTTTTACGTCAACTTTAAAAGTGGGAATAAGCAATTTAAGGCCTTCTCCGGTTTCTTCCACCACTTCCATTTCAAGGTCGGTCAATATTTCTTTTATAATTTTCCTTTCGATGGTTTTGCCAATCAGCCGGTCAACATTTTTATAGGTGATGTCAATTGTCCATTTTTCAATTTTTTCAGGATAAACATCTTTGATGACAGAAGATATTTTTCCGCCGGCAATTTCTTTAAACAGTATGGCTGCACGTTTCAGGGCATATATGGTAACGGCCGGGTTGGCACCCCGTTCAAAACGAAAGGAAGCATCGGTCTGCAATCCGTGGCGTTTTGAAGTTTTACGGATATGGGCCGGATCGAAATAGGCACTTTCCAGAAAAATATTGGTGGTGTTTTCGGTTACCCCGGAATCCATACCGCCAAAAACTCCCCCGATGCACATGCCTTCTTCCGTGTTGCAGATCATCAGGTCGTCAGCATCGAGTTGCCTTTCTATCCCGTCCAGCGTAATGAACGATGTGCCTTTCGGCATCTTTTTAACGATCACTTTATTGCCTTTAATTTTGTCGGCATCAAACGGGTGAAGCGGCTGACCTGTTTCGTGAAGGATATAATTGGTAATGTCCACAATGTTGTTGATGGGGCGCAACCCGATGGCATTGAGGCGGTTTTTCAGCCAACCCGGAGATTCGGCCACCTTTACCCCGGAGATGGTAACCCCGGAATATCGGGGGCAGGCTGCAGTGTCTTCTACAACAACATCAATATCCAGCGAATGATTGTCTGTTTTAAAATCATCAACCGAAGGAAGGTGCAGCTTATAGTTACGGGTTTTTTTAAGCCTGTTCAGGCCGGCGGCAACATCGCGTGCCGAACCAATGTGCGATGCGGCATCAGCACGGTTGGGGGTGAGGCCGATTTCGTAAACATAGTCTTCTTCAATATTAAAATAATCGCTTGCCTTTGAACCGGGTTGAAGTTCACCGGGCAACACCATGATACCGTCGTGTGATGTGCCCAGACCCAATTCATCTTCTGCACAAATCATCCCTTCAGAAACCTCACCCCTTATTTTCACTTTTTTGATGGTAAACGATTCGCCTTCCGAATACAATACGGTGCCAACGGTGGCAACAGTAACCGTTTGTCCGGCAGCCACATTGGACGCCCCGCAAACGATGGGTAATATTATCCCTCCACCGATATCCACTGTGGTGACACTGAGTTTGTCGGCATTGGGATGTTTTTCACAGGTAATTACTTTTCCGATTACGATGCCTTCGAGCCCTCCTTTTACCGATTGAAACTTTTCAAATCCTTCCACTTCCAGGCCGATGTCCGTCAAAATGCCTGAAAGTTCCAAGGGGTCCACGTCAATGTCAACATATTGTTTCAGCCAGTTATACGACAACTTCATTGTTATTCGATTTAAAAATTTGTGAAGTGCAAAAGTAAAGAAATGTAAGGAGTTTTGGATTTTTGATTTACGATATTCTTCCCCATTGGTGTTTTTCCTTTCGCAGTTTTTCGAGGTGGGTCAGGAGCAACCGATTATCGGGGAGTTGAAGTTTCGGGTCTCTTTCAAGTATTTTTTCGGCCAGGTTTCTTGTTTTTACGATCAGTTCATTGTCGCGTGCCAGGTTTACAATTTTAAAATCAAGTATTCCCGATTGCCGTGTTCCTTCAATGTCGCCTGGTCCGCGCAGTTGCAGGTCGGCTTCGGCAATTTCAAAACCGTCGTTGGTACGCACCATGGTTTCCAGGCGTTTTCTTCCTTCGTTTGATATTTTGTTGCCTGCCATCAGGATGCAAAACGATTGTTCGGCGCCACGGCCTACACGTCCCCTGAGCTGGTGCAGTTGCGACAAACCGAACCTTTCCGCATTTTCGATGATCATAACCGAGGCATTGGAAACGTCCACACCCACTTCGATAACGGTAGTGGAGACCATGATTTGTGTGATGCCTTCCACAAAGCGCTTCATCTCATATTCCTTGTCTTCCGTTTTCATTCTCCCGTGCAAAACGCTCACCTGGTATTCGGGCAGTGGAAACTCTCTTTGAATATATTCAAAGCCATGCATCAGGTTCTTCAGGTCCATTTTTTCCGATTCCTGTATCAGAGGGTAAACAATGTAAATCTGTCTCCCTTTTTTTATCTGTTCACGGATAAAACCGATGACCCTCAACCTCTTCGACTCGAAAAACAACAGGGTCTTCACCGGTTTTCTTCCGGGCGGCAATTCGTCAATTACCGAGACATCCAGGTTGCCGTAAACAGTCATTGCCAATGTTCGCGGAATGGGCGTGGCCGTCATGACCAGTACATGGGGCGGGTTGACATTTTTCTTCCACAGCCTGGCTCTTTGTTCAACGCCAAAACGGTGCTGTTCATCAATGATCACAAACCCCAGGTTTTTAAAAGTAACGGTTTCTTCGATAAGTGCATGGGTGCCCACCAAAAAGTTAAGCTCTCCGCTGAGCAGGTTTTCATGAATTATTTTTCGCTTTGCCTGTTTGGTGGAACCGGTCAGCAAGGCTATTTGAATGTCCATGCCGTCCAAAAGGCGGCTGATGCTGTTGAAATGCTGGTTTGCCAGTATTTCGGTGGGTGCCATCAGGCAAGCCTGGAAACCGTTGTCCAGGGCAATCAGGGCACTCATCAGTGCAACAACGGTTTTGCCGCTGCCTACATCCCCTTGTAGCAGGCGGTTCATCTGTTTTCCTGAGCCCAAATCTATCCTGATTTCTTTAATGACCCTTTTTTGGGCATTTGTCAGTTGAAACGGTAAGTATTTTTTATAAAATGAGTTCAGGTTTTTTCCGACTTTTGAAAACAGATGCCCTTTAATTTTTTCTTTTAAAGCCTGCTTTCCGGTGATGAGCTGCAACTGAAGGAAAAAGAGTTCGTCAAATTTAAGCCGACGGGTGGCTTGTTCTATCATTTTCGGGTTTTCCGGAAAATGAATGTTGACCAATGCCTGTTTTCTGCCAATTAGCTGTTGTGATTGTAAAAGATAACCGGGCAGGATTTCCTGAATATGATCTGCAACCTTGTTCAATAACCTCCGGGTCAGTTTGCTGATTCCGCGTGTTCCCAGCCCGTTGTTTTTTAATTTTTCGGTGGAGCTGTAAACCCCTTCAAGCCTTTGTCCTGCAACTTCGTCTTCTTCACCTTCAACAACATCTTCCACTTCGGGGTGGACAAAATTGTAATGGTTTTTAAAAACAGAGGGTTTCCCAAACAACAGGTATTCTTTTTCAGGGGAGAAACGGTTCTTAATCCATCGCAATCCTTTAAACCAGACCAGTCCGATATGGCCTGTGTCATCGCTGAATGTAGCGGTAATGTATTTCATTCTTTTTTGGCCAACGGGAATCAGGTTAGTTATTTTTCCTTTCAACTGGAAATAAATCGTGTCGGTGGTCACATCTTTTACCTTGTAAATATGGCTTTTGTCAATGTAGCGAAAGGGAAAATAATGCAGGAGGTCGTTAAAAACTTCTATTCCCAGTTCCGTTTTAAGCACTTCGGCTTTTTTAGGGCCAACGCCCTTTAGGTAGGTTATGGGGGTTTCAAAAATATCCTGCATCTCCATTCAGATTACGTTACAAAGTTAAACTGAAATTTGTCATGGGAAAACAAGATAGTTCGACGAACAAAAAGTGTCAGGCCATGTAACTAACCAATGTAAAGAAATGCGGAAAAAAATATTAGTGTAAAAATCAGCAAATAAATGATCGTCTTTTTCCACCCCCTTAATCCCCCGCCGGCGGGGGACATTCACAGCTTGACCCGTCAGTGGGGGAAATCCGCCCCCTGCCCACGCACCGCCTGCCAAAGATAGTTCGGCAGTCAGCCGGCGGGGGACATTCATATCAAAAAAAAACCCTCCGGATTGAGGAGAGTTTTTTTTTACTGTTTTTTTGTTTTTAATATTGCCACAAACTTTCTTCGAACGTAAACATCTCATTTTTAACTCTGTTAGCTTCAAGCAAAGCATCCACGCCGGTAGCATATTGCGAAATACGCCGATCGAAAACATTTTGTTCTTTGTAAATATAACTGTCAAAAAGGCGTTTCCAGAACAATTCATCGTAAGTAAGGCGGGCTGCCGAATTAAATTCATTGAAGACCAGCGCATTGGCAAACACCTCCCGCGATTCCGGATACGAGATCCAGAACAAAGGTTCCGTAACCTCTTCCCCGTTACGTTCTTTGATCATGACAGGACACAAAGCCTGGATACGTACCAGCATTTGTGAACGTTCGCTGTCGAAGTACCAGTCTTCTTTTATCCTCAGGCGCATTACTTTTGTGGGGTCGAATTCGGTATAGATCACCGTATCAAATTCTTCATACGGAGGATAAGGCCTGTTCATGATCTGATAACTCGAATCGGTTTGCCTGGCGATAATTTCGTTGTAGGTGACCGGCACCAGCAATTCATCGGTACTGGAAATATCATAAGCAGTAATCTTGCCTTCTTTTAAGGCATCGAGCACTATGGTAATAAAAGATTTCCAGTTTGCCTGGGGATCAGGGGGAAAATAAAATTTCTGGTTAAATTTTTGCCTGAAGTCAATTTCCCTCCATATCCGTTTCGACCACATAACATCAGCTTTCCGAATAAAGGGATAAGGTACGGGCTTGGCAAAAGTTGTTTCGTCTTCTGCGTATAAACCGTCCATGGGCGCCTCATCAACAATCTGGGCTTTTATGATTGGCGAAACCCCCAAAAAGATAATAAAGAAGGCAAGAAACAATCTTTTCATGATATCCTTTGTTTTAAAATTATTTTAACTCAAGATTGATCGGGTTAAGGCTCCTGATTGTACCGTCAGGCCCTTTGGCCCGGATATTATCAAAAAAGAATTTTTGTTTACGTTTTCCGTTTCTGATAATGTTAGTGATTTCTTTGGTAAAACGATTTCCTTTTACATTTTTCGGGATATAGTCACCATTGATGATGGTCCCGAAAGTATAACCGAGCACTACATAATAAATTTCAAATTCAAAATCCCTCATCGTCGGAATAATGGCACCGGCAGCCAGTAAGCGGTTTTTGTCCATTTGCCCGTCAGACTGGCCGGCAATTTCAGCAGTAGGTGTGGGTACACGCTTTACCCTGAATTCCACTTTGCCAAGTGGCAGGTTTTTGCCATATATGTTTGCCGTAGCGCTAACATAAGCCTTATGTACACCTTTTGCCACTTTATTGATCCTGACAATCCAGTCTTTCCCTTCGGGGCCTCTTTTTAATACCCCCTGGTCAATAACCGGTCTGATCTTTTCCTCGGGAATACCGGGGGCAGAGATGGCTACCGGGTTATCAATACCGATATAGAGCACGTTCATTTTAAGCGGGGCAACCGTAAGTGCGGGAGGCGCAACAATATAAGCACCTTTAAAATGATAGTCTTTCATTTTGTTGGTTTTGGGGTCAACCATTTCAATAACCCCGGCATATTTGTGCGGTCCAGGTTTAGTTGCATGAAATTCCAGTTTTCCCATTCCTGCCTGACCCTTGATTATCTGGGCGCGTGATACATTTGCTGCTGTTAAGGTGTCGGCCCCCTGCAACACCTTGATGGTTGATTCTGTTTTTTTATCATAGGCAGCTACCAACACATCAGCCTGATATTTCTGTCCCTGCAAGATATAAGTACTTTTCGGGATAACTTTTGCTGCTACTTCATCAAATTTAAAAGACGTTTCCGAAATAGATCCGTAGAGATAATTTACGGCATTGTATTCTGCCGTTCGTGCTTCACCGATAATCCGGTTAAGGATGGTAATGTCCGCAGCCAGGATAGTAAAATAAAAGTTGTGCTGTTCCCAATCTTGTCGTTGTCCGTCGTTATCCCTGTAAGTAACCCCTTTCATATTGGTAATGAGGCCTACTTTTCTGGAGTCTTCGGGCAGATTCATTGTTTTGAGGATAACATCCCGTAAATCCTGCATTTTTTTACTTAACACATAAGCTTCACCTTCTCCGGGCTTATCACCTGTTCTAACCATATAATGTGTAGTGGCATTATATTTATCTTTTGTTTCTACTTCGGAAAGCATGAGATATTTGGTTTTTGTACCGTTAATTATCGTGTCCCTATAATATTTATCCAATATCTCCTGCTTTGTCAGGCGGGATTCGGAAACTTCCACCAATTTCAATTCCTGGTCCTCTATATATTTAACCAGTTGATTGGCTTTCTCCCTGACTACCTGTGCTTTTTCCCAGTAAGGGCCTACTTTTTCCGGGTTTAAACGATTTTGCAACTGAAACTTTTTGTATGCATCATTGATTTTGGCAGCCGTACTCGCATTAGTACTTTCCATTGATTCGTTAACAACGATAAAAGCATTTAATACTTCTTTCGATACATTCAATGCAAGCAAGGCGTACAAAACCAAGTACATCATTGCGATCATCTTTTGTCGCGGTGTTTCCTTATATCCAGCCATTTTTTACTTTTTTCTTTTGTTAATGGGTTGAGGTTAAATAATCATGTATTGGTTTAAATAATTAACCCTTAACATTCATAGCTGTAAGGATATTTCCGTAAACGGTATTGAGCTCACTCATTTTACTGGTGAGGTTTTGCATTTCGCCGTGAAATTCTGTGGCTGATGCGGATGATTGCTCAAGTTTTTCAAGAAAAACACTCATTGTGGTTTGTAATGATTCTGCATAGTATCCTGTGGTTTCTGCATCTTTTGCGACGGACTCTCCAAATATACGGGCTGAATTAGATGCCGTTTGGACATTACTTGCAAAGTCACTTGTTGCAGAAGCTGCGTCAGATAAATCACTTAATTTAGCGGCGTTTTCCGATAATTTTTCAAACCCCGTGCTCAGTTTATCAATTGTTTTCTGATCAAGTTTGGCTTTTTCAAACATTTCGTCGAGGCGATCGGTGGCTGATTTCCTTTTTTGCAATTCACCTCCTTTTACGTCGTGGTACATTCCGGCCAGTTCGGGATAAACCATACTCCAGTCGGGTTCAACAAAAGGTGGTTCAAAAGCTGAGAAAAAGAAGATGATTGCTTCAGTGCCTAAACCAACAACAAGCATAAGATCAGCCCCGGGATAGTGGTTGATTTTAAACATGGCACCAATCAGTACGACGGATGCGCCCCATCCATATACTTTGGCCATGAATTGTCTGTATCCCCGGGTGCGTGTAAAATTAAATAAGCCCATGATAATTTTTTTATTTAAAAATTTAACTGATTTGATTAATTATAAACTCTTGAAGCCTTGCTTGGGTTGTCGCCTTTGTTTCTACCCAGATAAGGCTGAATGGTTCTAAAACCGATGTAACATTTTGATGTATCCTGATACTCATAAGCTCTGGTGGTAACCTGCAAGTAATAAGCAATATCTTTCCATGAACCGCCACGTACAACTTTTCGTTTCATAACCGGCGGGTCATCTTCTTTGGCATTGAAAGTATAATTAGGGTTCATGTCCCAGGTAAAGTTATAGGATGCCGGGTCGAAGGCACTGCTGGTCCACTCGGAAACATTCCCTGCCATATCATAAAGGCCCCAGTCGTTAGGTGGATAATGCGCAACGATGACCGTCCTTAAACCGCCATCGGCAATATAGTTGCCTCTGATAGGTTTGAAGTTTGCCAGGAAACAGCCTTTTTCATTTCTTGTGTAAGGCCCGCCCCACGGATAAGGGTTCAGGGCATAACCACCACGGGCAGCCCATTCCCATTCCGCTTCGGTAGGAAGACGGAATTCGGCAAGCGACACCTGGTCTTTTTTTGCCCTGAGATAACTGTTCAGAAATTCTGTCCGCCATACACAGAAAGCCCTGGCCTGTCTCCAGTTAACACCTACTACAGGATAATGGTCATAAGCCGGGTGCCAGAAATATTTTTCGGTAAGCGGGTCATTGAATGAATAGGTATAGTCATGTATCCATGCCAATGTGTCGGGATAAACGGCAATGGTTTCATTTCTAACATAAACGGAACGGTCGCGCAAGCCCTGCGGACGGTTAGCCAGACCGGCATTGCGGTAATCTGCTTCCTCGGTAAAATCTTTTTTGGCTGCGGCATGAAGATCAACCCAGTAATAAGAATACATCAGTTTACGTGTATCAATTTCCTTGCGACGAAAATAGCGTTCATGTTCGGGTAGATATAAATCCTCAAGAGCATCTCTGACATCCTGGTCTTCACTGTTCCAGTCAATCTTGTTTTTCCAGTTCAGGTAAGGAGGGTCATATACCTCACCGGTCTTTGGGTTTTCTTCTATCAAATATTCATCGGGCCTTACATCACCCAGCATGGTACGGGCAATGGAATCTCTTACCCAGTTTACAAACTGACGGTATTCATCATTGGTGATCTCTGTTTCATCCATAAAAAATGAAGAAACGGAAATAGTTTTTGGCTGGATAAGATGGCCATGGGTCATGTCTTCGGTAGAAGCACCCATGACAAAACTCCCTTGTGGTACGAAAACCATGCCGTAAGGATCGGGCTGGTAAAACGGTTTTGATTTCTTGCGGGTTCCAACAAGTTCACCGTTACCGGAGTTGCTGCAACCGGCCAAAAAAATTACGACCACAACGTATAAAACCAGTTTTTTCATTGTATTTTTATTATGAGTTTGATCTATTCATTTTAATTGTGCGCCCAAAAATATAAAAATATAGTTTCAAATAGCATTTATTGTCCATGTTTAGGATGACATTATAAATAACGGGTATTTTTATAACTTGTTTTGGAGCGTTCATGTTTTAATTTAAAACAATAACCCAGTACTACTTCATGACTTCCCGGAATACTTACCGGTAAGGTGTTCAGGTCGTAAGAATAACTGATCCTGAAATCCTTGAACCGTACTCCTACGATAAACCCCACCGATTCCTGAAAGCGGTAATTTATACCTCCCCAAAATTTGTCATTGTAACTAACGATTCCTGTTAAATTATATTGTGTAGAAGCCACATCGCTCAATATCATAACAGAAGGGGTTATTTCAAACAGGGGATTCCGGGGAATAACAAAATGATAACCCCCTTCAATATAAAAAGTCCTGTCGGTAGAAGTAATGCTTTTGCCTGAAGGGTCAAATTTTTTGAACCCGGATTCAAGAATGTTGGCAACGGAAAACCCGAAATAATAACGTCCCTGTTGGTTAAGGAACAATCCGGCACTGGCATCAATCCGCATATCGCTTACGGCAGAAGTCGGCAGAATGGGATCGTGGAGCTGAACGGGCTTAAATTTGGAACCGTCAATACTTCTGTTGATTAAATTGATGCCGGCACCCAGTCCGAGCGTTCCAAATGAAAGGTTCAGGTGAAACGAATAATCCACCTGGACAACAATATCGCTTTGATAACCAAGCCGGTCCTGGATAACCGATCCGCCCAAACCGCCGTGCAGGGCTTTCAGTGGCGAGTCGAGGGAAAGTAAGATATCCTGGGGTGCCATATTATAACCGTCTTCATCGTTGAACCCCCCTGCCCACTGCTGACGGTATAACCCGATTACACAAATCCCCTGACGTATACCGGCATAAGCCGGGTTCGAGAACATATACGTACTGTAATATTGTGTAAAAACAGGAGCTTGCTGACCGTAAAGTTCACCCATTATAAACAGGCTGATAAACAGGGGTAATATATATAAAATCTTTCGTGTCAAACCTTTAAATTAATGAGTGGCTAAAGTAAAAAAATTATACCTATAATAACTTTCAATGTTTTATTTTGTTGTAACCTACGACAACAATTATACGGGAATTGTTGCAGACATGTTGAAATATTTTGCAGACATTTATTCAAAAAGCAAATTTGTTCACCGTTTCATAAACAGGCCCATCAGGTTTCAGGTGGCTTTCATAAAGGTAAATTTCATTTACTTGCATTTCCATGAGGTTTGCCTCAGCAAATTTTTTTATTGTTTGTTGAAAATGTTGTTTGTCAGACAATCTCCTGATTCGTCCGACAGTCAGATGAGGGACAAAGTTCTGCCTGTCACGGGCAAATCCCGCTTCATCCATTGCTGTCAGGGTAGTTTCTGCAAGTTCGGCCAGATGCCCACCGTCTTCAATACCAAACCAAATAACCTTTGGATTGTAACGGCTTCCGAAAATACCTGTGTTTTGAATCTTTATATTAAAAGGTGAGAGGACGCTTGCAATTTTGTTCAATCCGTGGTCAATGATTTCGATCTTGTCTTCTGTTGTCTCACCAAAAAATTTAAGTGTGAGATGAAAGTTTTGTGGTTTCACCCATTTTATGCATTCTTTTTCCAGCCTTTTGACAAGGTTGTAATAAATGCTCAAAAAATGTTCATCAGGGGTAATTTTTATAGCGGCAAAGAGTCGTTTCATGGTTTCGGTACAAATATATGATTAATTCAAAAAGTTTTTACTTTTGCATCTCATTTTTCGCCGAAGGGTGAAAAAAAAAGGGTAGTCTTCTCCGTCAACTGACGGTTACGGCGATCAGAGGGGGGGCATTAGCTCAGTTGGTTAGAGCGTTTGACTGGCAGTCAAGAGGTCATCGGTTCGACTCCGATATGCTCCACAGGATGATTTAATGCCTCATCCCGATTACGGGATGAGGCATTTTTTTTAATGTTCAACTCACATTCTCCTGTCGGATACATATTATTTAGAATCAAAACATATTTAATCCTTCCTTCACATTTTATAAAGACGGAAAAAAGAGATTTCTTATTTTTGACCGTAAATCAAAAAACCAATCAATTTTGTAACGAAAACCTGTTTTTTTCAGTAAAGACAGAACAAAGTTTTTAAAGGATTAATTAATCGTTGGATTAAAAAAGATTTAGAAATGAAAAAATCACTTGTTGTTATTTTGCTTTTTGTTGTCAGCTTTTCCTATTCGCAGGATGTGATCATATTAAAAAACGGGGATGAGATCAAAGCCAAAGTCACCGAAATACTTCCCCAAACGGTTAAATATAAAAGGGCATCCAACCTGACCGGCCCGACATACAATATTGAAAAATCAAAAATCTTTATGATCCGGTATGAGTCCGGCGATAAAGATGTGTTCACCCGTATAGAAAAAGCCAAAACGGGCAGTAAACAAAAAACGAAAGCCGTTGTTTCGGAAAACCCTTCCCGGTTTGTTTACAATCCTGCGATTGGCAACCGCTATTGCCAGATCAGAAAGCAAATGGGGGGAAAAGTCTATGGCGACCGGGGAAACGAAATATTTTACCGGCAGGATCTGGTTTTTTACGGTTTCGACATGACTTACCTCAAACTGTCAAACGCAAGCAAGATCGGGCACAGTGTGGAAATTGTCCAAAATTATTATGAAGCCTGGAACAATGAACTGTCAAATCATTTATTGCCGGTTGCCGACATCAGGCACTGGATGAATAAAGGGTCAATGTTTGTCGGACAAAGTGTATTTCCAAACTACAGGTTTATGGATTTTCAGGATTTTGTGGTAGCCGGCAATTTTTGCATTCCGTTTGAAGACCTGAAAAAAATTGTGAAGTCGTATGTGCTGTCTGAAAAATCAGGGGTGGAAATGGTTATTGTTCTTGAAAACTTCAACAAAGAGCGGGAGTATTCCCTGATCTGGGTTACCTTTTTCGACATTGCCACCCGCGAAATCATGTTTGCTGCCGAAGTAAGCGGTAAAGCCGGTGGGGCGGGAATGACCAAACACTGGGCCGAGGGTGTTCATCTGGCATTTACAAAAATGTTTATTGATACTATTTATAAACACCGGCGGACCAACAATTACCTGATACCTGAAAAAATCAGGTTTTATTGATCCTGAAAATAGAATTTTACGTGGCGTACCAACGAACGCAGCGAGTCTTGGATCCGGAATCGGGAAGGGAAACAGCACCAAACTTCTACTTTTTACTTTCTGCTTTCCAAATCCTACATTTTTCCCATCTTTGCCAATGACAATCACCAGTTAACGGCATGGATACAACAGCCAACAAACCCTTTACACACGCTAAACAACTTTATTACGGGTTGCTGGCGCTTTGGTTTATTATCAACCTGTTCCAATCTTATTTTACCGAGCTGCTGCACGACGAAGCCTACTATTATTTTTATTCTACCCACCTCGCCTGGGGATATTATGACCATCCGCCCATGATTGCCCTGTTGATCAGGTTGGGATATGGACTTTTCCCCAATGAATTGGGTGTAAGGTTATTCATTGTCCTGATGTCGGTGGCTGTTTTGATGATGATCGTGAAAATGGCCGGGGTAAAGAATTATCTTTTGTTTTTTGTTTTCGTTTTTTCCATTTTCATTTTTCAGGCCGGCGGTTTTATTGCCGTGCCCGACACGCCGCTCATCTTTTTTGCCACCCTGTTTTTTTATGCTTATCAAAAATATGCCGGGAAAGAGAATTGGACAAACGCACTTTTGCTGATTCTGGGCATTACAGGGATGCTTTACAGCAAATATTCCGGTGTGCCGGTACTTTTTTTTACTTTTGTGACTAATCTGAAGATTGTCAAAAGAAAGTCGTTTTGGGTCATCCTGGCCATTTCCATGCTTTTAATGATACCCCATCTGGTCTGGCAGATCAACCATCATTTTATCAGTTTTTATTTCTTTCTCGTTGAAAGAAGCCGCAATGCCTATTTCGATGTGATGAATATCGTAAATTACCTCGCAGGACAACTGGCCCTGATGAATCCGCTCATTGCTTTTTTTCTGATTTATTATGCGTTAAAAAACAAGGCGGAAAATATTTTCAACCGTGCACTGCTCGCTAATATTTACGGGGTTTTCGGACTGGGGCTGCTGTTATCATTTGTCGGCCCTGTAGAAGCCAACTGGACAGTGACGGCCTATATCCCCCTGATTGTGCTTGCCTGGCCCCTGATCGAAAACAAACTCAGGGTTCACAAAGCCCTGTATATCCTGGGGGGGATCAGTATGGTGTTAATCCTTGTTTTGAGGGTTTATCTTGTTTATGATTTTATGCCGGCAAAAGGTGGCCCGGAGTTGAAAAATGAATTTCACAACTGGAAGAAATGGGCGCTGGAAATAAAAAAAATAGCCGGAAACCGGCCGGTGGTCTTTGCCAATTCTTATCAGAAAGCCTCCAAATATTTGTTTTATGCAAAACGTGAATCGTTCACTTTCAATTATCTGCTTTACAGGAAGAACCAATTTGACCTCGCCGGAATAGAACCCAAACTGGCAGGCAAAGAAGTGCTGTTTGTCTATCCCGAAAGGGGGATGCGGCTTACCGATCCGATGTGCTATTATCTGCCCCATCCCGATAGTGCTTTTATCATGGGGCAATGGTGGTATTATTCGGTTATTAAACATTACCGGTCTTATAATTTCCTGCCTGTTAAAATAGAGATGGAAAACCACGCTTTCCCGCCTTCCACGCTGATCAGGGTTCCTGTTGAAGTTGATAATCCCCTCGATACAGCCCTCACCGTGAAACAGGATGGAGGTGATACGTATCTCGCAGTGGCTTTTACAAGAAACGGAAAAGTGGTTTCCTACCGGGAGGTGGAAGACATTTCATTGCTCAGGCTTTATAAAAAATACAACACCATCTTGTTGGCTATGACGCCACCTGAACCCGGTGATTACCATCTGAGGGTTTGTATCCGGTCGGGATGGCTGCCTCCGGGGCTGAACAGCAAGGTGTATAAAATCAAGATACGAAAAAGGGAATAAGCAGTTAACCCAATAAATTTACCCGCGTTCCAACAACCTTCCAGCGTGCGAAGCTCCTGGAAGAGGAAACTTTTTCCATCTGTCCCCTGACCCGCCGGATAGATTTATTCCCGGCCAGTCGAAAAATAAATTGCCTTTGGCATTTTATGTCTTGGCAATAAGATGGTTTGCCAATGGTAGTTTTGTTTCCTCCCACCCATTGATAAATTAATGGGCTATGCCCTCGGTCGTCTTGTTTTAAACGGGACTTGGGGGCTTGTTTCGGAGGGGCAAGATGAGCTCCGGCCACGGGATTTATCCCATGGTGTTTTACAACTAATTATATTTGGAATGTGACATATCCCCCGCTGTCTGACCGCCGTAACCACTATGACAGGCGGCGCGGGGGTACAGGAGGTGAATAATTTAATCTGGCAAACTTGAAAGAAAAAAAGCACTTAATGGCCTTTTTTCAACCGGATTAATCATAATCCTTAAAAATCCTGTTTTACTTATTTTTGCCGGTAGCTTCCACTGACAGCAAAAATCAGAATTTAAGATGAATGAACCCCTTTTCGGCAAAACGTTAGCAGAGTTACAGCAAATTGTTTCGGATCTGGATTTACCAAAATTTACGACAGGACAGATTGCCGGCTGGCTGTATAAAAACAAAGTAACTTCCATTGACACGATGACCAACCTGTCGAAAAAGGCAAGAGCCCTGCTGAATGAGAATTACAACATTGGCCTGGGAAACCCCATTAATGTGCAGACCTCTGCCGATGGCACCAAAAAATACCTGTTCAAAGCCGGCGGTGGCTATATCGAATCGGCTTTTATTCCCGAAGACAAAAGAAGCACACTTTGTGTTTCTTCGCAGGTAGGCTGCAAGATGCGATGCCTGTTCTGCATGACAGGCAGGCAGGAGCTTCAGGCCAACCTGACATCCAATCAGATACTAAATCAAATCGAAAGCCTGCCCGAACGTGACCAGTTGACCAACATCGTTTACATGGGTATGGGCGAACCTTTTGACAACCTTGATGAGGTGATGAAAAGTCTGGAGGTACTCACCGCTGAATGGGGTTACGGCTGGAGCCCGCGACGGATCACGGTTTCCACCATCGGGATTGTCCCCGCCATGAAGCATTTCCTCGAAAACAGCCGTTGTCATCTTGCCGTGAGTCTGCATACCCCTTTTGAAAGTGAACGCAAAATACTCATGCCGGTCAGCCACAAATATTCCATTGATGATATTTTGAATGAGATCAAAACCCATGACCTCGGCAGACAGCGCAGGGTTTCGTTTGAGTATATCGTTTTCCAAGGACTGAACGACACCCCCCGTCATGTGAAAGAGCTGGCACGCATTTTAAATGGCATACGTTGCCGTATCAACCTGATCCGTTTTCACCAGATACCCAATACACCCCTTAAAACAACGGATGAACAGCGGTTACAGGAATTTAAAGATGCACTGAACGCCAAGGGGATATTGACCACCGTCAGGGCTTCCCGAGGCCGGGATATTGATGCCGCCTGCGGTTTGCTCTCGACAAAAGAGATGATCAAAAATTCCTGAAAATTTAATACAGCTGTTTTTATTTACTCGCCCTAAAACCCGCCTGACCGGACGGGCAGGGACGGGGAAACTGATGTGCTTCGAAACCCGGATAGACACAAATCAGTTACCCAGGCCTTCAAGCCTGGGAGGATAAAAAGAATAAACCATGAACAAAAAAATAAAAAAACTCCGCGACCAGAGCCAGAACGCCATCCCGCGCATATCGGCAGAGCGGGCGTTGCTTGTCACCGAATTTTACAAGAGTGACCTGGCACATCAGGTGTCGGTGCCCGTGCGCAGGGCGCTGGCCTTCGAATACATTCTGGAAAATAAAAAGATTTGTATCAACGACGGCGAACTGATCGTCGGCGAACGCGGTCCTGTTCCCAAAGCGGTGCCCACCTACCCCGAGATCACACTCCACTCGCTCGAAGACCTGAAAACATTAGACACACGGCCGAAAGTGTGGTTCAGGGTGGACAAAGAAACCATGAACGTTTATCGTGATGTGATCATCCCTTTCTGGAAAGGGAAATCAAACCGTGATCTGATATTTAAAAATCTCGATAAAGAATGGCATGATGCTTACGTGGCAGGTGTGTTCACCGAGTTCCAGGAACAGCGAGCGCCGGGACATACCGTGCTCGGAAAGAAGATGTTCCGGAAAGGGTTCCTCGACCTGAAAAAGGAAATTGCCCAAGCCATTGAGAATCTGGACTTTTTCAACGATCCCGAAGCATTTGCAAAACGGGAAGAACTGAAAGCCATGGACATTGCTGCCGGTGCTGTCATCTGCTTTGCCGAACGGCATGCCGACACACTGGAAAAACTGTCGGAAGAAGAAAAAGACGAGGACAGGAAAATCGAACTGATGCAGATGGCAGCCATCTGTCGCAAAGGGCCTTCTGCAGTGATCAAGTCGGCAGCAAAAATAGACCATCTGCGGACGGGTGGCACTTTGCTCAACCAGAAATTCACACCATCTCTGCTGGAGGATGAAAAAGGGCTGGATTCACTGGTTCAGTTGATCCGTTCCTATTTCCGGATGGACGGCCACCACATCCAGTTTAATGTGGTGACGGCGGATACGTTACGCAAGGCCCGGAAACATCCCGAGGATTACAAAGACCTGATCGTCCGCGTGGCCGGTTACAGCGATTATTTCAACGACCTCGGTGAAGAACTTCAGGACGAGATTATCAGAAGGACGGAGAATGAGGAATTCTGATGGGGTGGGGAGATAAAAAACACCTTCCAGAGTACGCCCCGGCGTACCTGGAAGAGTGTTTTTGAAGCAGCTAATTATTTATTCATGTCACCTCTTCGAGGTTGATTTTCATTTTTTCCGGTTCTATAATCATTTCTTCCCTTCGGGATTATCTCCGTCGTTGGTGTCCCCGCCTTTCCCCGCCCGCCGTTGGTGTCCTCACCAACGGCATATTATCTGGTGTACAAATGTTGTTGGTGAGGACACCAACAACGGAAAAAGAAAAAACACATAATACTAGCAAACCGGGTTCAAGTGTCCTTGCCTGAACCTTTATTAACTTGATGATTTAATTGCTTTAAGGGGACGCTTAAAGCAGGTTGTTGTCTCGGGTTTTTACTGCTCCTACGGGACGCAGGGACTTTGTCAAAACCCTGCCATTTCAGATACAACAGGTTATCCACAAAGTCCACAGCCCAGCGCATGGAATTTTCATCGTATTATAACCTATTGCAAAACCACATTACAATTTGAGCATTTCAGGTTTACATGAGAATCCCCGGTCTGGTTGCCAATTTGCTTTTCAATAATCGCCTTTCCATTAATCAATCCTTTCCTTTTCTGTTCGGGGTAAATGGTTTTGTCACTTTTCAAATCTGTAAATTCCAATTCTGCAAAAATGGAATAGTTCAGGTTATTGAGATTTAAGATATAATCGTTGAACTGCCCGGCCAAAGAAATGTTTTTAAAACCGGGATTGATTTTAACTATCTCTATTTCACCGCTCTTATTATCAAAATCTATTGAGCTAACAAGATTACCTATTTTAAGGCTGGTAAAATTACCGCTTCCCTTTAATGATGTCAGGTTACCGATGGTGATGTTGTCGCTCTCTGAATTTAAAACCAATCCCGAACAAGAAGTTATATTAATGTCAGAAAACTTACTCGTTAAATTTACATTTCCGATATTTCCTATGCTTACATCATTACAGGAATACAAATTTAGTTTTGAGTTTTCAACACTTTCCAAATTGACCTTACCATAGCGAACACGAATTCCTATATCGTTATCCGATAGTTTCAAATTCCCTGTTTTCAAATTCCCATTGGTCAGTTGAATTGACATATTGCCTTCAAAATCAGGGATGCTCATATTGCCATAGCGGTTGTATAAATCCATTTTATTAACCGATGCAGGTATTTTTACATCATAACTGACATTGAATTGTTTTACTTCGGCATTCTTTTTAAACCATGGTGCATAAACTTTTCTATCATTATTACCACAACCACATAGATTTTTAATATGGGAAATATCTATTGCCGAATAAACACTAACCTTTCCGTCTTTGCCTTCAGACACTTTTATTTCAGGTGTTAGTTTCTCAATAAACCTTTCCGCATCATCTTCTTCCCAGGCAATTACCTTGATCGTGACGGTTATTTTCATTTTTTTCTGATCCCAGTAACTGATGTCAACATTTCCGAAAATATTTGTAACCCCGAAATATTCAATGTTGGGTTGGTCAAATGTTTTCACGATGGTTTTAACTTTTGAAATCAAATCATCCTGCGCAAATCCTGAAAATGTGATTAAGCAGAAAATGAGAAGGAGATTAAAAGTGATATTCTTTTTTTCTGTTTTCATAATTTTTAATTTTTTGGATTTTCGATAATAATTTATTTAAAACATTGAGTTTCTGCTGTTGATTTTCAATCAGGGCCCTTATTAATTCTTCACGGTAGCCAAAGTCGTTAAGCTCGGTTTTATAGGTTTTGTATTGATGATCAAGCTGGTTTAACTCATTAAAAAATGGTTTAAATAAATCTTTGTCGTATGGTCTTGCATTTTTAATTTGTTGTTGTTTATCCTCAATAAGGCCTGAATAGTAAAATTCCGTTTCCGAAAGATCTTCCGAAACTTTATAACAATAATCAGCAGCACCTGTAGGTTGATTGTTGTTAACAAAAAAGATTGTTCCTGACCCAACCAGTATAATTAAACTTGCAGCAATACCTAACCTGATGCTTAGTTTTCTTTTTTTGTGCTTATGGAGCTTTTGTTCAACCCCTTTCCATGCTATTTCTTTTTCCCGGAAAGGTTCGTCAAAATTTCCGGTGACTTTTTTTATCAATCTTTCAAATTTATCTTTCATCATTTTTTCAATAATTTATCTTTCAACAATTGTTTTGCCCTTGCATATTGCGATTTTGATGTTGATGCGGAGATGCCCAACATCCGGGCAATTTCCTTATGTTTATAATTTTCAATCAGATACAGGTTAAAAATGATCTTGCTTCCTTCGGGCAGTTCGTCCATGGCTTTTCTTAATGTTTCACTGTCAATCTGAATTCTGTCGTCATCAGTTTCTTTTGTGTCATCGGGAATTTCCGGCAATTCATCAAAAACGATTTTTTTCTTTTTTAGAAAATTCAAACATTCATTCACGGTAATTGTTTTCAGCCAGCCGCCGAATTTTCTGTTATTTTTCAACTTGTTAAGCTTTGTAAAAGCCTTTGCAAAAGCAACCTGTAATAAATCTTCAGCATCCACACGGTTTGATACGAGCCGTTTACAAATATTGAACATCGCATCGGCATATTCCAGGTATAGCCTGTATTGAGCCGCTTTGTCGCCTTTTTTGCAACGACTGACCAATTGT
This sequence comes from uncultured Bacteroidia bacterium, assembly GCA_913009755.1. Classification (GTDB taxonomy): domain Bacteria; phylum Bacteroidota; class Bacteroidia; order Bacteroidales; family F082; genus JAADID01. The sequence continues at coordinate 20,228 of CAJVWU010000003.1, read as the reverse complement.
GTATTATAATCGGGTTCTGTTGAATTCAACATTTCTGCTTCTCTGTTTATTAAGACAATGAAATTAAGAAAAAGACGGAAATGATAATTCTTCAAGCCTGAACAACAGCCCGGCAGCTCGCACCTGTCCGTACCTTGAAATCATCGGATCGAAGGTGAAGAAATTTCACCCATGCGGGATTCGCATTGCTACACGTTGTTAAAATTCAAATACCTTTAGTTTAAATATGAAGTCCCGAAAAATTTTGAAACTATTATTAATTCCGTATAACAGTGGTTCTTCTTTCCAGCCAAAGAGAAAAAAAGATGTCATAAACCTTGATCAGGCCATTCTCTTTAAAAATCATTTCTTTTTTAAACAGTGCGTTCATGGCGGCTCCCACCGAACTGGGTGTGCCCAGATGATATTTTCCGATAAAATCTTTTGAAGTGGGTTTTGAAACGCCCCCCTCTTTTGCAATAACTTCCAACAGCCTGAACTGATTGCCAGTGAGCAGCACTTTATAGTTAAAATAAATGACTTCGTTCTCTTCCAGTATTCTTAACAATGTATCGGTTACAGTTTCAGATGTGATTTTTCTGACAGGCAATCCGTAAAGTTTATTGCAAAGGTACTGGACGTAAAATGTATGCACCTGGGTATATTTCATGATGAGATCAAGCGCAGATTGTTCGATGGTTCGTTTGCTTTTTTCAAACCACTCGTGAATAAATTCTTTATATGTTTTACTGTTTATTTTTCCAAGGTTCAGCATTTCGGAACTCTGATAAAACGGTTTGCCATAATCGCTAAACATGGAAAGCAACAAATGTTTCTGGCTTCCGGAAAAAATAAAGTTCGTAAAAACATTCCGGACAAAGAAGAAAGAATCGCTTTTTTTTGATTTTCCAACATTGCGGACAGACAGTATTTATTTTAAACACACTTCCATGTACCGATTCCCCGGTACTCTGGAAGGTGTTTTTGGGGAAAAAGAAAAATCAACCGGACGAACAAATTTCCATTGAAAACACTACTCTTTCGGATTCTCGTCCGACAGGGTCATCCGGGCTGATACAATCCGATAATAAATAAATAATAACTTTGTCCCATGACCATCGAAACCTATCCATTCGCCGACGTCGCAAACGCAAAAGATATCTCAGGAAAAACCGTCGTGGTCATTGATGTGTTGCGGGCTACTTCCGTGATGATCACTGCCCTGGAAAACGGGGCGAAAAAGATTATACCGGTGTTGACAAATGAAATGGTGCTTTCGGAAGCTAAAAAATACAAACCTGAAACTTCCCTTTTATGCGGTGAACGAAATGCCAAGAAAATAGACGGCTTCGATTTGGGAAATTCTCCGTTGGAGTTCATCCGGGAAACCGTTGAAGGAAAGACTCTGATCATGACCACCACCAACGGGACCAAGGCTATGAAAGCCTGCCAAAAGACAAAGGAAGTTTTTATCGGCGCTTTCCTAAATGTGGATGCTGTGACAGAACAGGTTAAGAATAACCAGAAACTGATATTGCTTTGCGCGGGTACCAACGGCAGGTTTTCACTGGACGACGGCCTGTGTGCCGGGATGATCATTGACAAACTTTCGGAATTTACTTCCGTAAAAACGGATGACCTGGGACATATTCTCCGGAAAGCATGGAAAAGCGGAACCGGGGATTTGAAAAACAGGTTACGGAATTGCCGGCACCTGAATTTTCTGGTGGAAAACGGTTTTGAAAAAGATGTGGAATTTTGTCTGCAAAGAAACAGCAGTCCGGTCGTTCCGGTTTATGACCCGGAAAAAGGAATTGTGTATGTCTGATTATTGAACATTCTCCTGTCCGTTAACGGACATCTGGTATGATGTATTTTGGGGAAGATGAATATAAATGATAGATATACAATATGATATAACCTTCTGCACGGTTTTTGTATTTCGAAATAGTTTTTAAATCAAAATAACAACAACTCAAAAATTAAATTTTATGAAAAAATGGATTTACTTATTTGTGGGAATGCTGTTCTCATTCTCACTGTCAGCCCAGGACCTTTCGCTGGATGAAATTCTGAACAATTATTACAAAGTCATGGGGCTTGACAAACTGGCCAAAGTCAAAAGCATGGAGATCAAAGGGAAATCATTCAATCAGGGAATGGAATACGATTTTACCATCACCTCTTTCCCTCCCAAACGCTATCGCCTTGAGGTGCCCATCCAGGGACAGAAAATGGTGCAGGTTTACAACCAGGGCGAAGCCTGGGTGATTGCCCCCTGGACCGGAACCCTTGCCCCGAAAGACATCACAGGAGACCAACTCAAGCAAATGGAGAAACAGGCCGACATTACCGGTGAACTGTACAACTGGAAAGAAAAAGGAAGCAAGGTTGAACTGCTGGGGAAAGACGACCTGGAAGGTTCCGATGTTTACAAAATCAAACTGACGGATAAAAACGGAGACGAAACCATCTATTACCTTGATGCGGAGAATTTCGTGATCCTGAAAACCGAAAACACCATCACCATGCGCGGCGAGCCTGTGAAAACCGAATCCGATTTGAGTGACTATAAACCCGTCGGTGAGGGTATCATGATGGCTTACAGCCACTCGGACAGTTACAACGGCCAGGTAGTCAACACGCTTTCAATAGACACTGTTTTGCTGAATCCCGAAGTGGATGTTTCCATCTTTGTAAAACCCGAGGTGCCGGCAGCCGATTCAACACAGCAACAAGACAAATAATGCAACTGGCTGTTTAAAGCAATGACATGAAGTGTTAACAGAGAACAATCAGCAAATAAATTCCCATTATCCCACGCTGGCAGGGGATTAAGGGGGTGGAAAACGACTATCATTTATTTGGTGATTTTTCAATGTTTTTTACTTATAATTTCTAACTTTCTTTTGAAACAATTCACAACCCAAAATCACTACTTATGAAAAGAACATTTCTCCTGGCTATTCTGGCAGTTGCCATCACACTGGCCGGCATCAGCCAGAAACCGGTCAAAATAGACAAAAACACATTCGGGCAACTGAGAGCCCGCAGCATTGGCCCTGCCGTGATGAGCGGCCGTGTGGCAGCCCTTGATGCCGTCAACTCCGATTCACGAATTTTTTATGTGGGTGCTGCCGGTGGAGGCATCTGGAAAACCACCAACAGGGGAACCACTTTCAAACCGGTATTTGACAAAGAGATACAGGCCATTGGCGCCATCACTATTGACCAGAAACATCCCGATACCGTTTGGGCGGGAACAGGCGAACCCTGGACCCGGAACAGCACCTCAATCGGCAAAGGTGTTTATGTGACATACAACAGCGGAACGGACTGGAAATACAAAGGGCTCGACAGTACCGAACGCATTGCAAGGATAGTTATTAATCCTGAAAATCCCGATATTGTATATGTGGCGGCACTTGGCCCCTTGTGGAGTGCAAGCCCGGATCGTGGGTTATACAAAACCGAAGACGGTGGAAAAACCTGGCAAAAGATTCTTTTCGTGGATGAGAACACCGGATGCAGTGGTATTGCCCTGGACCCGGAAAATCCCGACCTTATCTATGCCGGTATGTGGGATTTCCGCAGGACCGGATGGTCTTTCCGTTCCGGCGGGCCGGGCGGCAGTTTTTTCAGGTCGGAAGATGGGGGCAAAACCTGGACGTCAATTGAAAAAGGCCTTACCTCCAAACCCTGGGGACGGGTGTATGTGGATTTCAGCCCGGCAGACCCCAACGTGGTTTATCTGCTTATCGAAGCCAAAGAGACTTCGCTCTACCGCTCGGCCGATAAAGGCAAAACCTGGAAACTGGCAAATAATACCAACGATGTGAATGAACGCCCTTTTTATTTCGGATTTTTTGTTCCCGATCCGGTGGACACCAACCGCATTTACAAACCCGGCTTCAGATTGCAGATGAGTGAAGACGGCGGGAAAAAATTTATGTCCCCTTCCGTAACGGGTGGGAATTTCCATAGTGATGTGCATGGCGTATGGATTGACCCAAACAACAATCAGTTGATCTATCTTTCTACCGATGGTGGTGTTTACATTTCGGTTGACCAGGCCAAAACATGGTCGTTCTGCCGTAATCTGCCCGTTTCCCAGTTTTATCACGTTAATGTGGACAACGACAAACCCTATCATGTGTTTGGCGGGTTGCAGGACAACGGTTCGTGGATCGGCCCTTCAAAAGCAGCGGGCGGCGTAACCAATGCGAGTTGGAAAAATGTGGGCTGGGGCGATGGTTTTAACGTCATACGCGACCCGAAAAATGACAACATCATGTACTGGCAGTGGCAGGGGGGTAAACTGAGAAGACTTTTTATTGATACTCAGGAAAACAAAGACGTTATGCCTTACTCAGAAGACGGAACCAAATTGCGTTGGAACTGGAATTCCCCACTTGTATTGGGTGCCAACAGTAAAGACCTGTACACCGGAAGCCAGTTTTTATACCGGTCATCCGATAATGGCAACAGTTGGCAAAAACTTTCTCCCGATCTGACCACCAACGATCCCGAAAAACAAAAGCAGGAACAAACCGGCGGACTGACCATTGATAATTCTACAGCCGAAAACCATTGCACCATTTATACCATCGGCGAATCTCCGCTGAATGACAACATCATCTGGGTGGGTACCGATGACGGAAACTTGCAACTGACGAAAGACAAAGGACAGACCTGGGAAAACCTGACAGCCAATGTTCCCGGTTTACCTCCCACAACATGGGTGGCTTATGTGGAACCCTCGCCTTATGACGAAGCTACGGCCTGGGTTACATTCGACGGGCATACACAGGGCGATATGAAACCGTATATTTTCAAAACGACCGATTTCGGAAAAACGTGGACAAACCTGGCAACGGATAATATCGGGAGTTACTGCAACATCATCAAACAGGACCTGAAAAATCCCGATTTGCTGTTCCTCGGCACGGAAGCCGGATTGTACATCAGCATTAACGACGGGAAGCAATGGGCGCGTTTTACCGGGAACCTGCCGAAAGTGGCAGTCAGGGATATGGCCTTTCAGTCGCGTGAAAACGATCTTGTTCTGGCCACGCACGGACGGGGGATTTACATCATTGACGACCTGACTCCCTTACAAAACCTGAAAACGGATATGTTGAACGACAATCTGGTTTACCTGGGGTCAAGGCCCTATAAACTGGGTACTATGGGCGGCATCCAGGAATTTAACGGCGATGATGATTTTCGCGGCTCCAATCCGCCCTCAGCAGTAAGCATCAATTATTACATGAAAAAGCGCCATATTTTCGGCGATATGTTTATTGAAGTTTATAATCCCGAAGGCGAGATGATCAAAAAACTCCCTGCCGGAAAACAAAAGGGCATCAACAGGGTGAACTGGAAAATAGTGATGAAAAGGCCGAAAGTGCCTTCTTCCGTCCAGTTACTGGGATGGGCCATGCAGGGGCCTTCCTATCCTCCCGGAGATTACCTCGTGAAGATCATCAAAAACAAAGATACCATCCGGGGAACTGTCAACGTGGAATATGACGATAACCCACACCATTCAACAGCCGACCGGGATGAAAGGCACAAATACCTGATGAAAGCTTACAACATGCTGCAAGACCTCGCTTTTTTGGACAATCAGATCATTGAGATCAGGGATCAGGCAAAAAGCAAGTCCGATTCAACAAAAGGGGGGCTGAACAAAAAGCTTTCGGCTTTATCGGATGAAATGGCCGCATTACGGTTAAAGATTTTGGCCACCCGTGAAGGGAGAATAACCGGTGAAGAACGGTTACGTGAACGGATAGGCAATATTTACGGCGGATTGCTCGGTTATCAGGGCCGGCCGACAAAGTCACAGATTGACGGGTTGAAAGAACTGGAAGGACAAATGAATACTTATCAGGTACAAGTGGATAATGCCGTTAAAAACACCCTGCCTGCGCTAAACGGCAAACTGAAAAAAAACAACTTGAAAACTTTCGTTATTACTGACAAAAAAACTTTTTTGGAAAAAGAAAGTTCCTGAGGCAACATCCAATGGGGTTAATTTGTCTGCTTTGTTGCAGATAATTCCATAAAATCGTAAAATTTCATTCAATGAAACAATCTTTATATGTATTTATTTCCCTGGCTTTTCTTTTAACAACCGGCATTGCCCTCACGGTGACAAACACAAAAAGTGACCGGGAAAAATATGAGGAATTCATTTATGAACAATCATCAAAGATCACGCAACGGGCCATTACCGGTAGTAAAGAAGCCAAATCACCTGACCAGCCCGACATGGCGGCTTACCAGGAATACATTACGACCGTTGACCCGGCATTGGGTTATGTTCCCAAAAGGAGACTGTGGAAAGCTCAAAAATATACGCAACAACTGGTTACCGGCCAACAGGCATCACGCGATTATGACCCACCTGTTGAATGGGAAACGACAGGAGCCAATATGGGGGGACGGACACGGACGATCATGTTCGATCCCAATTACACAAATAAAGTATGGGCCGGCGGCGTTACGGGAGGATTATGGTACACCGATGATATCACCGACCTTTCGGAACAATGGGTGCCGGTTGGGGATTTCTGGCCCGACCTGGCCATCAGTTGCATGGCTTACGACCCAGATAACACCCAAACTTTTTATGTGGGGACCGGCGAGGCACAAACAGCACGCATCATCTATCGCGAATCATCGGGACTGGGGGCCGGCATCTTTAAAACGGATGACGGCGGTGAAAACTGGACATTGCTCGAATCAACCGCTGACTTTGACTACATTACTGATATCGTTGTACGCGATGAAAATGGCACTGGTGTGATCTATGCTGCCGTGGCTTCGGGAATCTATATGGGTGAAGACCATGAAAGCCAGCCCAGCGACGGTTTGTACCGGTCGGATGACGGCGGCCAGACCTGGGAACAGGTGTTGCCGTTAATACCGGGTTTTGCCAACGATCCCTATACTCCCTCCGATATTGAGATGGCTGCCAATGGGAGGATATTTGTCGGCACGATGGAAAACCTGAACAAAAAAGGAGGGGCCACAGTGCTTTATTCCGATACGGGATTGCCCGGAAGCTGGACGATATATGATCATTACAATACGGTGATCAAAAACGAGGGCTATTATAATATACCGGCAAGAACCATACTTGCGGTTTCTCCGTCGGATTCCAATCGGGTGTATGCCCAGTTTGCTGCCGGATATGTAAACGGGTTTACTTATTATAAAGGGCGGTATATTGCCAAATCTTACGATGGTGGGACGAACTGGCTGGCTGTTTCACGCCCTGACAATGACTGGTCCACCCTGGCCTGGCATGCTTTTATCCTTCAGGTTGATCCTTCCAACCCGGATGTGATCTTTACCGGTGGCCTCGACCTGTGGAAATCGGAAAATGCAGGAGGTTCCTGGAAACATGTATCCGACTGGAGTTTGATGTATTGGGGTGGAGGTGATGAATATGTCCATGCCGACCAGCATAACATCCAATATAAACCCGGAACACCCACAACGGCTATTTTTTCGTGTGACGGAGGGGTTTTCCTTACCAATACTGCAAACCAGGGTTTTCCGGTATTTATCCAACGCAACCAGGGATACAACACCTTGCAATTTTATACGTGTGCCATCAGTCCCACACCGGGAGCGAAAAAATACATCGGTGGCCTGCAGGATAACGGAACACTTTATTACAACGGCTCACCGCTTGATATTAACGACATGATAGACGGTGGTGACGGCGCTTTTTGTTTTTGGGACAACAACCAATCATCCATATTTATTACGTCATATTACTACAACCGTTACACGATATTTGTAAATGGAAATCCCGTTGATGATTTTGACGGAAATTCGGGAACGTTCATTTGCCCGGCAGATTATGATTACAAAGAGAACATCCTGTATGCCAATGCAGTTACTTTCTTCGGTGACCACCCTGACAGGTTGATGAGGGCAAAAGGAATTCCTTCAAACGCCTCTTCTGAATTGATCTATCTGGGAACGGGGACCACAGTTCCCTTCTCGCATGTTAAGTACTCAAGGTTTGCACCGCAGGGCACAACTACCTTGTTTGTGGGAACGACAGCAGGAAAGCTCTTTAAAGTTACAAATGCGGATAACATTCCGCAGGTTGAAGATATCGGCAGTCCCGATTTCCCCACGGCCAACATTTCATGTGTGGCACTTGGAAGCAATGAGGATATTATGCTGGTAACCTTTTCCAATTACGGTGTTTCTTCTGTTTGGCTGACGCTTGACGGTGGGGATACATGGGCTGAAAAAGAAGCCAATCTGCCGGACATGCCGATCAGGTGGGCTATTTTCCATCCCGATAATAACAGTCAGGCTTTGCTGGCCACCGAAAACGGGGTATGGGCAACCAACACGTTGATGGACTATCCAACCGAATGGGCACCGGCAGTGGATGGTATGGCCAATGTAAGGGTGGATATGCTGCAATTGCGAAACGCCGACAATACTGTGCTGGCTGCTTCCCACGGCAGGGGATTGTTTACCGCGGATTATGAACTGGATATTTATGACGCCACACCGGAGAATAATCTGAAGACCGCCGATTTTAAAATCTTTCCCAACCCGGCTTCCGGGTATTTTAATGTTTCGCTCAATGCGGATGACGGACAAACCGTTCAGGTCAACTTATTTGACTTTTCGGGGAAACAAATAGTGAATAGAGAATTTGAAACCACCGGCGGGATGTTGACAAAGCAAATCGGAATTGAGAACCTGCCTTCTGGGATTTACACGGTTCGAATGACTTACGATGGCAGGTCCGGAAGCAGGAAGCTGGTGGTCAGGTAATATTCAAATAGTTAGCCCCTGTCATTTCGACCGCAGGGAGAAATCCCCCGGGGACAAGGGTTCTTAGGGGATTTCTCCTCGCTCCTTCGTCGCTCGTTCGAAATGACAGCAAGGAGTGGGTGCTTCTTCAGGGGATTTCTCACACTTCGCCCTCCTTCGTCGGGCTCGGTTCGGAATGACAACCGTTTGCTTTGGGGCATAACCACCGCAACGCAGGGTTAAAAAACGTTAATTCATTAAAGCCCGTTTGCAGATTTTACCATAGACAGGCTTTTTGTCATTAACCTATTATTATCTTTGCCAAAATCTCTTATGAAATGGAAAAGCGCATAACATTCAGGGGAGGTAATCTGAACTACAGGATAACAGGCCAGGGTTCCGGTATTGTTTTCCTTCATGGTTTCCTTGAAGATCACACCATCTGGAATGATTTTGCCGATCGTTTGTCCGACCGGTTTACCGTAATCCAGATTGATTTGCCCGGTTTTGGGAAAAGCAGTGTGGTTGATGATGTGCACAGCATGTCGCTGATGGCCGGGGCAGTTGAAAAAGTGCTGGATGAAGAAAACATCGGCCAATGTATTATGATCGGACATTCCATGGGGGGCTATGTTACCCTGGCATTTGCAAAACTTTTTCCCGAAAAACTAAAAGGGATTGTTTTGTTCCATTCGCAGGCTGCGGCCGATGATGAGGAAGGAAAAAATAACCGTAACCGTACCATTGAGATTGTAAAGAAAAACCACAAAGATTTTATCACCTCTTTTATTCCGCTTTTGTTTGCTGAAGAAAACGTAAGCCGTTTTTCAAAAGAGATCAGGCAATTGCAAAAGTCGGCTGTTAAAACTTCTGCAGAAGGGGTTGTTGCCGCACTTGCCGGTATGCGCGATCGTGAAGACAACCGTGAACTGCTGGCAAGTATTGATATCCCTGTTTTAATCATCATTGGCAAACAAGATTCGCGCATTGCCATGGAAACCATCATGCCGCAACTGAGCCTGCCGAAAAATTGTGAAGCCATCATCCTGGACAATGTGGGCCATTTAGGATTTTTAGAGGCGGAAGGTTTAACGTATGCATCGCTTGAACATTTTATCGAACGCAACCTGGATTATTGACAAACAGGCTGAAATAACAGCCGCTTCCTAAAAATATTTATAAAATGGGAAAGAGAAGGAAAGACCGGAACGAAAAGAAAACCCTTATCATCAGCCTGTTTCAATTGGGATTGGTGCTGCTGGCTTTTGTTTTTTATTACAATTCGTTATCCGACAAATATTCCTACGGTGATGATGCCATCAGGATAACATCGCATGAAAACCCGGGACCGGTCATCAAAGATATTCCGGAAATATTTGCCACATCTTATGGTTTACAGAAAGGCAACTTTAGGTCATACCGGCCTTTGTCAAGATCATTATTTGCCATTGAATATCAGTTTACCAACCATTCAAAGAAAGTTCCGCAGATTAGCCACGTGATTAATTTGCTGCTGTACATTTTTGGCATCCTGTTGTTATTTGGTTTATTGAGAAGATTGTTCAGGAATTACAGCATCTGGTTCCCGTTCCTGGTTACCGTTCTTTTCCTGGCGCACCCGATCCATACGCAGGTGGTTGATAATCTGAGAAACAGGGATATACTGCTGGCTTTTATTTTCGGGATCATTGCCATCCGGCAGTTTATCCTTTGGATTGACAACACCAAAATCAAATACCTGATCTTCGGTTCGGTCAGTTATTTTCTGGCATTATGGTCCAACGAACAGGCAGTTAATTTTGTCGCCGTCTTTCCGCTGGTGCTTTATTTCTTTACCGATGCCCGGAAAAAGCAGGTGTGGTCGTTGTTTTTTATACAGGCGGCCGTTGCGGTTGTTGCACTCTTCCTGCCCTATTTGTGGCTTCCCTCAGCAGGCGTACCGCTGGAGTTTGTTGAAAATCCGCTGGTAAACAGCAAGGGCTTCCTCCCGGTCTTGGGTACTGCTTTTGTGGTACTGGGCTGGTATCTTAAAATGCTTGTGGTTCCTTATCCGCTTCGGTTTTATTATGGCTACAACATGATTGATATGGCCTCGCTGAATAATGGCTGGATGTGGATCAGCCTTGGGATTGTTATCATATTACTTGTTATAGCCGTTAAAGGGTTTAAAACAAAAAATCTTTTATCATTCATCATCCTTTTCTTCTTTTTCAGCATCATCGGTTATTCAAACCTGTTTATGCCGATGCCCGGAATTGTGGATGAACGTTTCCTGTTTTTCCCTTCGCTGGCTTTTGCCATGTTGGTTACCTGGTTGCTGTTTTCCATTTTTAAAGCGGAAAACGGAAAAACCAAAAGACTGGCCGGGGTTTGGATTGTGATCGTTTTGATACTTATTCCTTACGGTGCGTTAACCCTGAACCGCAACAAGGATTGGGCAAACGAAAAATCCATCTTCGACCATGACATCCCCTTACTGGAAAAATCAGCCTATGTCAATAATGTTTATGCAGCCAAACGGCTTGCTCCCATTGCCCATGCCATGAATAAAAAAGTGAGCCCTTACAAGTTTATCCTTCCGGTTATCAAGGAAGTGGAGGCTTACACCTGGAAAGCACTAAATGTGGACACAACTTACATTGAAGCATGGGAGCGTTTGGGATACCTCAATGCCGAGTTTTTTGGCAGCCAATCGTTGCGGAGGTTAAAAAGTTTTACCGGTTCAGGGAAAAAAGATGAAGCAGGAAAGGAAAATGTTAAGGTTCTTGAATACTTCACCAAAGCAGATATTTATTACAATAAAGCGCTTGAATACGGACCGGAAGATTCGGCCTACATTTATTTTTTAAAATCGGAAGCAGCCAGATTGCAAGAGAATTTTGACAGACAGGCCATTGATTTGCTGGAAGCATCAAGGCTTGATCCTGACAGCCGGAAATACAAAGCCCGCCTTATTGAAGCTTATCTTCACGGTGGGCGCTATGCCAAAGCCCTGGCTGCCAACGATCAATACAGAAAAAAGTATCCCGGCAGCGACATTCCCTACCTGAACCTGGGCGGATATTATTATTTTAAAGGGGATACAACAAGAGCCCTTAGTTTTTACAGGATTGCCATAAAAATGGGGACCAAACCCGAAGTCGGAAAATTGCTGGCCCGCTATTATACCGAACACGGCAATGTTGACTCTGCAAATTACTATCTGCAAAAAGCTTATGAAGCGCAGGGTACATACAAGCCTGAGAAGTAGAGGGGCTTTGAGTCGGCAGTCAACAATCGGCAGTCGGCAGTCAACAGTCGGTTGTACACCCTTTACCTTCAATACACTTTATCCCAATAATATACCAAACCTTTCGCTCGCCTTTTTTCAGAGGTTCACAGCCCGGTCAAGCACCGTTTGTATCAGCACTTTCATGCTTGCGTGGTAATCCTGGTTAAAATCGCCCGTTATACGGTTGGCAATGATATCGCAAACGGTGACTGCCTGATGGCCGAGCAGGGCCGACAGCAGGTACAGGGCAGATGTCTCCATTTCAAAATTGGTGACCTGATACCCCGAATATTTAAAATTCCGGGCACGGTCAATGATGGTATTGTCGGCAACTTTCAGCCGCAGTTCACGGCCTTGCGGGGCATAAAATCCCGGGGCAGTCAGGGTGATGCCGGTGCGCCATTTCCTGCCAATGATTTCATGCAGACGCGATGAAGCTTTTACGGCATAAGGTTTGGGCAGGTCACGGTCCCAGTCCATCTGGTTGATGAAACTGGAAGTCAGTTCCCTTTCCATGACCAACGGCCCTTTTTCATAAAAATAAGCCAGCCCGTCAAGACCCAGCCCGTATTTTGAAACAACAAACGAATTGTCAACCGATATGTCAGGCTGTAATCCTCCGGATGTGCCAATCCTGATCAGGTTAAGCGAAACCGTTTCCTGTCTCGGCAGTCTGGTTTCAAAATCAATATTAAACAACGCATCCAGTTCATTAACAACAATCTCGATATTGTCAGTCCCCATTCCTGTTGAAAGGACACTCATCCTCTTGCCTTTGTAAAACCCGGTAAACGTATTGATCTCCCTGTTGCTCTGTTCAAGTTCAACCGAATCAAAAAATGTTGAAATTATTTTGGCCCTTGCCGGGTCGCCAACGAGGAAGATTGTTTCGGCCACATCGCCCGGTTTTAATTTCAAATGATATACTGATCCATCCGTATTTAAAACCAATTCTGCTTTTTCCATATCTCTCTCCCTAAAATTGAATATTTTTGTAAAAATAAATAAACAACAATATAAAATGACTAAATCTGACCAAACCGTATTAATTGCCATCGATCTGGAAGACAAAACTCTTCCGAGGCTCGAACGTTCTTACGCTAATTTATCACATATAGCTGATAAAGTGATTTTACTTTATGTATTTGAAAAAGAAAAGTTTGCCGATGCTGATGATGAATCGAAAAACCTTTTGATCAAAGAAAAAAACAAACAACTTGCTGCCTTTTCCGCGAATATTCACAATAAAACAGGCCTTGAAGTCAATGCGGTGCTTCAAACCGGTCACCCGGCTGAAGAAATACTGAAGGCAGCAACCAGTTATGGCGTTGATTTGATTGCCATGAGCACGCACACACATACGGAAGATGACTACACGCAAAAAAATTCCCTTGGTGCAACGGTTAACAAAGTGGTTCGTCAGTCTGCTGTTCCGGTGTTTACCTTTAACAGCAATGTGCAACTGAAAAAGATTAAAAAAATACTGCTTCCCCTCGACCTCACTGCCGAAACCCGCCAAAAGGTTACCAATGCCATTCAAATAGCAAACCGGTTCGGAGCAAGCATCCATATCGTCAGCATATATTCATCTTCATTTATCGAAATACAGGAACGGCTAAACGAACAGATGCAGTTGTCGAAAGAGTTTATCGAAAAAGAAAACATTCCGGTTACCACAAAACTGATTAAATCGGAAAAAGGGCCCAAATCGGTAGCTTTCACCGTGCTGGAATATGCAGAAGAAATTCATGCCGACCTCATTATGGTTATGACCCAGCAGGAAACCCGCATTGAAGAATTCTTTATGGGATCGGCTGTCCAAACCGTTTTGCGGTTTGCCAAAGTTCCTGTTATGTCCATCATACCTAAAGAATTGAGCACGGTTATCCTGGGGGCCTGAGATGAAAGCTGAAATCATAAGTATCGGCGATGAATTGCTGATCGGGCAGGTTGTCAACACCAATGCATCCTGGATGGCTGCCGAGTTGAACAAGTCGGGTATCCGGGTCGTTCATGTTACCGTTATTTCCGATCAGGAAGATGACATTCATCAATCATTGGATGAAGCCTTGCAAAGGGCAGATATTATATTAATGACCGGCGGCCTTGGCCCCACAAAAGACGACATCACCAAACTGACCCTTGCCCGATATTTTGGTGTCGGCATGGTGTTTCATGAGCCGACTTATAAAAAAGTTAAGGCCTTTTTTGCCGCCCGTAACTTCAACATGACAGACATCAACCGGCATCAGGCCGATATCCCTGAAAACTGTGTCCCCATTGAAAACAACAACGGTACTGCACCGGGGATGTGGTTCGAAAAAAACGGGAAGGTCATTGTCTCCATGCCCGGTGTACCGTTTGAGATGAAACCCATGATGACAGACCAGGTGTTGCCCCGGTTACTGAAAAAATACAAACCGGAACCACTTTTTTATAAGACCATCATGACCACCGGAATGCCGGAGTCGTTTATGTCGGAAAAAATTAAAAAATGGGAAGAGAGTTTACCGCAACATATTAAACTGGCCTATTTGCCACAACCCGGCATCATCAGGTTAAGATTATCGGCATCAGGAAAAGATAAAGAAAAACTCAAAAAAGAAATTGAAAAATATTGCAATGACCTGAACAACTATATTCCCGAGCTGGTTTACGGCTATGATGAAGTTACCCTTGAGGAGGTTACAGGCAGCCTGCTCAGGGAAAGAAACAAGACCGTTTCAACGGCCGAGAGTTGTACCGGAGGATACCTGGCCCATCTGATCACCAGCATTCCCGGGAGTTCCGATTATTATACCGGTTCGGTCATTTCTTATGCCAACAGTGTGAAAACCGGCCAACTGGGTGTTGATCCCGGTGACCTGGAAAAATATGGTGCGGTCAGCCGCCAGGTGGTGGAACAAATGGCATTGGGGATTAAGGAAAAACTTGGAACGGACTACAGCCTGGCTGTTTCGGGCATTGCCGGCCCCGATGGGGGAACCAAAGAAAAACCGGTGGGAACCGTTTGGATAGCGGTAGCTACATCCGGGAATGTTAAATCCAAACTTTTTCATTTTGGCGAACACCGGGGCAGGAACATCAGGCGATCAGCCTTGGCCGCCCTGAATATGTTACGGCTGGAAATATTAAAAGAGACAACATGAGAATTCCTTCAAGCCCGGGTGCTTGAAGCGGGGTCAGCAAGCGGATAACCTGACCCGCTGAACAGTCTTGTTTTCAGCGGGTCGAAAAATTTCCCCCCCTTTAATCCCGAATTATACATTAGAATATTGATAAGGGGGACTTGTATTCTTAATTTGGGCAAAAATACCATCAAGCCAAGGCCTTCTTTTTGTATATAATGCAATTTTCAACACTTTTTTATTTGCATGGTTTACTGTCCATGCCCCTAATGCAAAGCAATAGACTTTAAGTGTTTTTAGAGTAGCCCTATTGTGATGATTAAGCGCAATCTGCCCTTGTGTTGTAAATGTTCCATATTTGATCTAATGGCAGATCCAGATTTGTAACATAACAACTGTATCTATAATCTGGGAGGTCCTCAAATAATATTTTCCCTCCGGCTTTAGGCCTGATCTCTACTTGCTTTCGTACAACAATATATCTTCTTAACTTTCCGTCTTCATGTTTGAAAAGCATTTGGTTTAATTCAATACCTTTTGTCAGGCTAATCCAGTCCTCAAGCCCGTAGACTGAACTCTTTACATTGGGATACATCCTAACTGCCATTATGTATTTATGTATTTATGGTTTTCTTCCTCCAGATAGCTCAATAATTCCTCTGTGTAAAAACCACTATCTGCACGGACCAAACCTATCTTCTTGTCTTTAAATACGTCATCGAATGTCTCTTACATAAATGCTTTACAACTGCTGCTATCGGCAGTATTACCAAGTCTTAGCCAAGCATTGGCAACCATCCGGGTCTGACTTACAAATGCCGTAAGCGGATGATGTGGGTTAAAGAGATATATTCACACAAACCGACTAATTAAAAGAAAACAAAAATTAATAAAAATCTACCGTTAACAGCAAATCATAGCCCATAGCCGGTTTAGCAGTTATCAAGAAAATTGAGAAGTAAAATAAACATAAAAGTATCCAACAAAACCCCTGTACACAAACGACTACGGGCCATATTTGCAACCCGTCAGACCGTCTAAAAACCCAATAGCATTTTGTTAATAATTCCCGGTGCCTGATCCTACTGCATAAACAAGGTTTTCAACCCTTTCCTATATGAAATTTATACAAGCCTGCCTGCCGAAACGCAGTACAGGCAGAGATTTGACAGAAGCCAGGCGGCTCTTTTTCCTGTGACACTTGAACAATCAATCGATCAGGATAACGAGGTTCGCCTCATCGACCTTTTTGTTGATGGTTTGCCATTGACAGAATATGGGTTCAGGATGGAATTTGGTGAGAATGGCCGCCCGGCTTTCCAGCCCCATATTGCCGATGCCCCACCCTTGTAGCCATTCCTGTTTATTGTGATTGCCTGCGGAGCTGTTTCCTTGTTTCATTCACTGGTGGCCTCAGGTACATCTTCAAAAAAATCAATATCTTCAAAAACCGCTATTATGCCACAGCAATTGACGTACTATCTATCCTGGCGCTGGCTATTGCAACTGGTGCCGATGCAAAGGTGCGTTGAAACCCTGGCCACCCTTTGGAACGGTTAATCAGGTACTTGCTTACATTTCGTTATTGGTCATAACAGTTTACCTGAAGTGAAGCCCGCCTGACCGGACGGGTATTGATTTTCATAGAACAGAATTTCAGTTTCTTAAGTTTCCGACCCGTCATCTGCCGGGTCAGAAAGACAATTATTTAAGGTTTTCCTACATTTGAGCCGTTTAACAATCAGATTAATGAGGATATCCTTTTTCCTTGCATTGCTCTCTACCTTCTTTTGTTACCCGACTAATTTATTATCGAACACTGAAACCGACAGCCTTAAACATCGTTTGCATTTTGCAGAAGGGAGCGATAAACCGGAAGTATTGCAGGATCTCGCCGACTGGTCCGTTTATCAACCTCTCGTACGACGGCTACTTCAGGTCATCAAGTGAGTATGAAACAAATGCGTGGTACCGGCACCAAGATGCGTCCCTGCTTAATTCAAGCAGGGTCTGTGAGCAAGCTTTAAACAATATGTCAAACAGCACCTTTTTCCTGTCCTTTGATGTGGTTTGCCGTGATGTAACGGCCGCCATACTGCTGTAAAATATTGCAAACGGTTATCTTTTGCATAGCCCCTCCACTCCTTCCGGTTTATCCAGCGGGTTGATTATCCGGCTTGTTTTTAGCAGCAAGGGCGAAAGGGGCTCTTTGCGCTGTTTTAATCATTTTCCTTCCTGGATGTTGACCTGCATACGCCGGCTGTCAATGTCGGCGGGTTTGATGTTCACACATTCCGATATCCGTACCCCGGTGGAATAGATGAACATGATCACTGTACGGTGGCTTGAAGTTCTGTATGACATGTAATACGTCGAAGACTTCTTCTTTGCTTAACACCAGCGGAAGGGTCTTGGCTACTTTGGGCGTGGGCAGGTATTCTTTTGCCCATTCTTTGTGATAGATGTGCACGAACAGGAAACGAAGGGCGTAATAACTCATCTTTACACTGCCGGGCTTGTGGTTGCCATCGGTGAGCATGTTCAATGAATGGGAGAAGTTCTTCCCCTGAAGCTTCGGATATGATCCTGAACCGAACCCGGCCTATCTGCTTTCCTTTGCATTCAGTTTCTACTACAACCAAAGATTTTGTCACTGCTCCCCCTTCCTTGTTCTCCTTTTCCAATTTCCTTGTCACCAATATAGGTTTCATCAACTTCTACAATTCCTGTCAGTCGATCTCTATTTGGCCGGACCATTGCTCTGCGAAGCTTATGCAACCAGCTCCATGCAGTTTTATACGAACCAAAACCCATGAAATCTTTAAGATGGTTCGCGCTTGCTCCAGTCTTTTGCGCTGCAACCCACCATATAATGTGAAACCAAAGTAATAGCGGTTTTCGTGTCCCATGGAAGATAGTGCCTGACGTAATGGATGCCTGATGCCCACAGGAAACACAATGAATCAACTTTTTTACTGTTATCCAAAATATGTTAGATTTGCAGTTAGGACAAGAAAATCCATTGGTCCAACGAATTTCAAAAAGATAATCCTAACAATCATCTTCAGTTTTGAACTGTAAGAGAAATTCTTGAAAGTCCTTTGGATAGTGCTATTTAATTGATATGTACAAATTTAAACGTATTTCTCAACTTGAACGAAGGGAATAAACAATAAAAGAAATATGAAAAAATTAACAGCATTAATTACACTACTTGTACTAACCATACTATTAGTTATTAGCAGTTGTAAAAAGGATGGTTCGCAACCCGTTGAAAAGAAAAAGTATGCCTGGGCAACCGGTGCGATTGACAGTACCGGTTACGGAACAATTCTCTTCACACCTGATGCCGGAGAAACATGGGTCAGGCAAGGTGTGGGTAACCCCGCATTTGAGAGTGTTGGATTTGTCGATGTATGGGCAATTGATGAAAACACCGTATGGGCTACCGGCAATAAGAATACCCTGCTAAAAACCACTGACAGTGGCTTAACCTGGGTAAAGGTTACACCACCCGCTCAACTACCCGATGCGAACCTGTCGTGTGTCAATATTTACGAAAAAACCAATATCTGGATCGGTGGTGCAGTAGGAACTACCGGGATTATTTACAGATCAAATGATGGCGGAAAGACATTTACCCTTCTTGACACTACATTTTTTCAGCGTAAAACCATTCAGGGAATCTGGGTTACCGGGCCCAATGAAATATATGTTGCCGGCGGATACGCCAATCGCGGAGAAACCGGTTTTATTGCCTATAGCACCGACAATGGCACCACATGGGATTCCATCGTCCCCGATGATGACTTCAATAAATGGGAGTGGATCGGCGTGGTTTCCTCAGAAAATACCATTGTGGTTCATGGTGGTAAAGGACATTATATTGTTAGTACGGATGGGGGAACAAGCTGGAACAATGATTCTATCCCTGTTGGTGGTGTGGATGGTGCCGATATCAATTACCTGAAAATGCTTGATGCCCAAACCTGGTGGGCTGCCTGCGACCTGGGCAATATGTGGATTACAACCGATGGTGGAAATAACTGGACCCAAAAAGATGTTCCCGGTACTGTGAGCAATAGCTTTTTGGTTGGTTTGGATACCTGGGACAGGAATATTGCACTGATGGTCGCATCAGACTTTCACCCTCCATTTGATGGCCCGATCCTGAAAACCAGTAATGGTGGAGACGACTGGGAAATTGCATATACAAGTGATGCTGCTCTTTGGAAAATTTCATTTATCAGAGATTGATTAACGATACAATAAATAAAAGTGAAAAAAATCTGTCGGATAATCGTATTTTCCACTGCATTTCTATTTCTGTTCAATTCCTGCAAAAAGGACGCCGTACCAGATATACAAAGCAAAATTAGTGTCCTGATCGACACCGATCTTGACGTTGATGATGCCATCGCCATTATGTATTTGTTACAGCGCCCGGAGCTATCTGTCCAGGGAATTACAATTTCAGGAACAGGCATGTCACATCCAACACCTGCAACAAGAAATGCCTTGGGATTGATTAAATTGGCCGGTAAACCGGATATACCTGTGGCAACAGGGGATACTATCGCAATTAACAGTAATAATACGCATTTGAGACCCGCTGATTGGCTTTCATATGCAAACACGATGCTGGGGGTTGACTTACCGTTAAATCTAAATTCGGTAAATGATAAGGGTGCTGTTGATTTTTTAATTGATTTTCTAACTAATGCTGATAAGCCGGTCAGGTTTGTTGAACCGGCCCCTTTAACAAACCTTGGCCGCGTACTGATGCATTCTCCCGACCTTATAACCAAAATCGAATCGGTTTACATTATGGGAGGTGCTGTCAATGTTACCGGCAACCTACAGTCAGGTGGAGTCAATAACAATCCTTATGCCGAATAAAATGAGAATCCATAATTTAAAAAATACCTTAAATCCGCAAGCTACTGAAAAACTCATCTATGTCACGGTTTTTTCATAAAAGAAGTCATATTATCTTCAGTTTTAAGGTTTTTTTTCATCAATAATGATATAGCTTATTAAAATCTATCGAA